>DAITLT010000135.1:1558-8379 GCA_036835505.1 Pseudomonas sp. | reverse complement strand
CGATGCCCATGGCGCAGCTCCACTGGAAGTCGATCTCCACGCCTTTCAGCGCCGGGAAGGTACGTTCAATGCACGGGCGCAGCTCGGCGGCAATATCCCGCGAATCACGCCCGGAGTAGTTGGCACCGCCGCCAAACAGCAGGCGGCCGTCGGCGGTCATGCGGTAGTAGTCGAGCACGAAGCGGCAGTCGTACACCGCCAGGTCTTGTGGGTTGAGTTGCTTGGCCAGCTCGCCCAGCGGCTTGGTGGTGACGATGCCGCCCATGGCCGGGAAGATCATGCCCTTGAGCTGCTTGCGCTCCAGCTTGTGGTAAACGTCGCCGGCCAGCAGCACCTGCTTGGCTTCGACGCGGCCCTGAGCGGTAATTACCGCCGGGTTGGCGCCATGCACGATGTCCAGCACTTCGGAGTGTTCGAAGATCAGCGCGCCCAGACTCTCGGCGGCCTTGGCCTCGCCGATGCACAGGTTCAGCGGGTGCAGATGCATGTTGCGGGTGTTCTTGATCGCCCCGCAGTACAGCTCGCTTTGCAGGTGCTTGCGCACGCCCTGGGCGTCCAGCAGGCTGACCTGGTCGCCCATGCCGCGGCGCACGGCTTGCTCGTAGGAGGCCTCCAGCTCGCGCATGTGTGCCGGCTTCATCGCCGCGTGCAGGTGACCGTGCTTGAGGTCGCACTGGATGCCGTACTTGGCCACCCGGCTCTGGATAATCTCGTGGCCGCGCCAGCGCAGGTTCCAGATGAAATCATCGACGTCCTGGCCGAGGGTTTTGCTCATCTGCTTGTGCATCGCCTCTTCGCCGGACAGGCTGCCGGTGACCTGGCCGCCGTTGCGCCCGGTGGCGCCCCAACCGATCTTGTGGGTTTCGATGAGCGCCACTTTCAGGCCGCGCTCGGCCAGCTCCACTGCTGTGGCCACGCCGGTAAAGCCGCCACCAATGATGGCCACGTCAACCTGCACGGTGCCCTGCAGCGGTGGATAGGCAGTTTCGCTATTGAGGGTGGCGCTGTAATAGGACGGGCAGCGTTCGGCAGCGGCAATCACGGGTTGCAGGGCAGCAGTCATGGTGTATTCCTGGTGGGCGCAGCGCAGCAAGGCCGCGCACTAGCGGCAAAAGTTCAGACGAGTTGAGGGCCGTGCTTGATCAGCGGCCAGGGGCACCGACAACGTCTGGTGGCCGCGCATGGCGACAATGCCAAAGCGCCCAGAAAGCCAGGTCAACCGGCAGCGAGGTCATGGCGCAAAGCGCCGACGCTGAGGGCCGAGCGCGCCGCCGGCAGGCACGAGGACAGAAGCAATGATCGGGCGGCAACGGAGAAGATTCATGCCCTGCAGGTTCACACAGGCGTTAACCGGAGTTAAATCCAGTTTTATCTATGCTTGGTTAGGCATTAACTAAACATATGCGCGAGTGAAGGACCTCGGCCCTCACCCACTTCAGTGCTGCAAATGCCCGTACAGCTTGGCGTACAGGCCGCCGTCGGCGATCAGTTGTTGATGGTCGCCATCCTCGGCGATGCGCCCGCCATCGAACACCAGCACCCGGTCGGCCTGCTTCACCGCAGACAGGCGATGGGCAATGATCAGGGTGGTGCGGCCGCTGAGAAAACGCCCGAGGGCCTGATGCAGGGCGTATTCGGTGGCGGCATCCAGGGCCGAGGTGGCTTCGTCGAGGATCACCACTTGCGGTTCGGCCAGCACCATCCGAGCAATCGCCAGGCGCTGGCGCTGACCGCCAGACAGGCGCACACCGGAGCGCCCGACGATGCTGTCCAGGCCCTGCGGCAACAAGCGAATGGTCTCGGCCAGTTGGGCGATCTCCAGGGCACGCCAGCACGCCTCATCACTGCGCTCGCGGCCCATGGTCAGGTTGGCGCGCACCGTGTCGTTGAACAGCGCCGGGTGTTGCAGCACCACCGCGACATGCTCGCGAATGCTGGCCAGGCCGATGCGCGCCTGGCTGACCCCGGCAAAGCTGATGCTCCCCGCCTGTGGCGTGTACAGCCCGAGCAGCAGTTGCACCAGGGTGCTCTTGCCACCTCCGCTGGCGCCGACGATGGCAACCTTCTCGCCGGCCGCGATGCTCAGATTAAGGCCGTCCAGCACCGGCTCGTCGTTGTAGGCAAAGCGCAGATCACGCACCTCGATGCCCACCGTGCTCTGACCGGCAAAGGGATCGACCAGGGCCGGATACTGCGGCTCGTCGGCTCGCGCCAGCAGCTCGTTGATCCGCGTCAGCGCGCCGCCGGCGGCGTAAAACGCGTATTGCAGGCTGAGCAATTGCTCGACCGGACCGATCATGAACCACAGGTAGCTGAACACCGCGAGCATCTGGCCGATGGAGAGGTCGGAAAACAACACGGTGAGCATGGCCGCAGCACGAAAGACGTCGATGCCGAACTGAAACAGCAGGCCGCTGGCACGGCTGGCAGCGTCACTCTTCCACTGCGAGGCCACGGCGAAGTCGCGCACCTCGCGGGCCTTGTTGCCGAGGCGAGCGAGGAAGAAGTCCTGGCGATTGCCGGCGCGCACCTCCTGGATGGCTTCCAGGGTTTCCCCCAGGGCCTGGGTAAAACGTGCGGTGCTGTCGTTTTCCAGCTTCTTCAGGTGTTTGACCCGCTTGCCCAACTGCACCGTGGCGTAGATCACCAGGGGGTTGAACAGCAGAATCAGCAGGGCCAGTTGCCAATGCATCCACAGCAGAATCGCCGAGGTGCCGGTCAGGGTGAGCACGGCCACCAACAGGCGACTGAGGGTTTCACCGACAAACTTGTCGAGGGTGTCCAGGTCGGTGACCAGGTGGGTGGTCACGGTGCCGCCGCCGAGGCTCTCGTACTCGACCAGGGAGATGCGCTTGAGTCGCTCGATCAAACGCAGGCGAATGCGGTAGACGATGTCTTTCGACAGCCGGGCAAACAGCCGCGCCTGCAGCACGTTAAAGCACAGGGCCGAGCCGCGCAGCAGCAAGGTCAGCACCAGCATCAGGCCGATATAACCCAGCGCCTGCTGGGCGCCTGCGGGCAGCACGCGGTTCATCACCTGTAAGGCGGCGTCGCCATTGCCCAGCAGCACTTCGTCCACCAGCAACGGCAGCAGCAAGGGGATCGGTACGCTGCATAAGGTGGTCAGCACCGCCACGGCATTGGCCAGCAACAGGGCCTTGCGGTGACGCAGGGCCAGGCGGCGGATTTGCGCCCAGCTCAGACGATCGGCCAAGGGTTGCTCAAGCATGGCTGGCACGCTCCAGCCAGCGCGCCAGCAGTGGCTGCAACTGGCTCAGCGGCTGATAACCATTGGTCAGCAGGGCCTTCTGCCCCTTGTGCTCGGCCAACAAGGTGGGGAAACCGGCAATCCCCAGGTCCTGCACCCAGGCGAAATCCTTCTGCGTCGCCGCTTGCATGGCCGCACTGTCAAAGGCTTCGGCAAACGCCTGGCGCGGCAGGCCGGCGGCGCTCGCCAACTCGCGCAGCAGCGGCGCCTGGGTGACATCGCGGCCGTCGCAGTAGAAGGCCTGCTGAATCAGCTCAAGCAACGCCCAGACCTTGGCACTATCCAGTTGCCGGGCGGTAACCAGCGCCCGACACGCAGGCTCGGTGTGATAGACCAGGCCTTCGGGCAGGCCATCGTGAAAGTTGAACAGCTGCCCAGTCATGGCATTGACCGCCTGCCAGTGGCCAAGAATCCGCACCCGCCCGGCCGGGTCGAGGGCGGCGCGCTCCTGGCGCAAGCCACCGACCACCAGCTCCAGCGGCACACCACAGGCCGCGGCCTGCTCGGCCAGGGCCTGCAGCACCGGAGCAAAGCCCCAGCACCAGGAACACATCGGGTCCATCACATAGAGCAGGCGGGTGTGCATGGCTCAGGCCTCTTTGTTCTGCCGTGGATTGTGCCCCAGGGGATGCGGTTGGTTGCGCGCCTTGGCCAGCTCGATCTGTTTTTGCCGCTCACGGGCACCGGCACGGGTTTTCTCGCTGAGGCTGTCCCAGCAATAAGGGCAACTGACGCCCGCCACATAATGCGCTGACTGGCAGTCGGCTTGGGTGATGGGGGCGCGACAGGCGTGGCACTGGTCGTAATCGCCTGCGGACAGGTCGTGACGCACCGTCACCCGGTTGTCGAAGACAAAGCAGTCGCCGCGCCACAGGCTGTTTGCCTCGGGCACTTCCTCGAGGTACTTGAGGATGCCGCCCTTGAGGTGAAACACCTCGGCGTAGCCGGCCCCGAGCATATAGCTGGAGGCCTTTTCGCAACGGATGCCGCCGGTGCAGAACATCGCCACTTTCTTGTGCTTGGCCGGGTCGAAGTGAGCCTGGACGTACTCGGGAAACTCGCGAAAGCTCTTGGTCTTGGGGTCGATGGCCCGCTCGAAGGTGCCGATCGCCACTTCGTAATCGTTGCGGGTGTCGATCACCAGCACGTCCGGATCGGCAATCAGGGCGTTCCAGTCCTGGGGCTCGACATAGGTGCCGACCAACTGATTGGGATCGACGCCCGGTACGCCGAGGGTGACGATCTCTTTCTTCAGTTTGACCTTGCTGCGGTAGAACGGCTGTTCATCGCAATAGGACTCTTTGTGGTCAATATCGACAAAGCGCGGATCGCGCTTGAGCCAGCCCAGCAGGCCGTCAATGCCGGCGCGGCTGCCGGATACGGTGCCGTTGATGCCTTCGGCGGCAAGCAGCAGGGTGCCTTTGACGCCGTTATCCAGCAGGCTTTGCAACAGGGGTTCGCGCAGCGCCTCGAAGTCCGGCAGAGACACGAACTTGTACAGCGCGGCCACGACAATGGCTTGGCTCATAAAAACACTCCAGGTAGTCGTCCACGTAAAGGACGGACCGGGCAATACAAACAACAACGCCGGCAAAGGCCGGCGCGGCTGAATGCTAACAGATCGGCTAACAGGCCGTTGAAAACGTAGGCGAGGCAGCCAGCACAAGGAAAAAACAGGCGAAAAGCGGAGTTTACGAGCTGTAAATGAGCATTTGAGCCTGTTTTTAACGCGGTGATGGCAACGTAGGTAGTTTTCAACCGTCTGTTAGTGGCTTTTGCTACCGCCCTGACAAGTCGGCGACGCCGGCACGGCCTGCAACGCTGCCCATTCCTGTGGCGTGTAGGTGTGCAGCGCCAGGGCGTGAATCTGGCCCATCAGCTCACCCACGGCGGCGTAGGCGCGCTGATGGCGCTTGACCACATTGAGGCCGTCGAACAGCGCGCTGACCACCACCACCTTGTAATGGGTTTGCAGGCCGCGACTGTGCATATGACTCTCGTCCAGCACCTCAAGATGGGTCGGGGCCAGGGCCTGCAGGGCTGCTTGTAACTGCTCACGCTTGTTCATTCAGGTTCTCGCTCAAGGCTTCTTGGTGGCGGCGGGCTGAACTTTTTCCATCATCTCGGCCAGCAATTTGTTGACCTCCGGCACGGCCTGCTCCAGGCGACCTTGGGTCATTTGTGCCGATTGCGCGCTGAGTGCCGGCATTTTTTCCATGACCTTCTTGCCCAGCGGCGACTGATAGAACTCGATCAGGCCCTTAAGCTCGGCTTCCGAGAAGTTAGTGGTGTACAGCTTGACCAGATCGGGCTTGATCTTGTCCCAGCCCACGGCTTTTTCCAGGGCGAGATTGGCCTTGGCTTGATAGCTTTCCAGCAGGGCTTTTTTCGACTCGGGGGCATTGGCCTGGGCGAAGCGCTGGGCAAACATCTGCTGTACCTGGGCGTAGACCGGCACCGCGAGCTTGTCGGCATGGGCCAGAATGAGGAATTTTTCGGCATCGGCAGCATGGCTTTTACTGTCGGCCATTACCTGGCCACTGGCGCATACCAACAGAGCGGCGGTGCAAAGCGCACGAAAACGGGTCATCGGGAGTCCTTGTCTGGGCAGTTTGAACGTTCGGCAGGCAGCGGCCCGCCAGGCGCGGCACATTCTGCGCCCAAGCCTACGCCGGCTCAAGCAGGCAAACCACGCCCCAACAAAGGCCCAGGGACCCGCCATAACAGTGCCATTGGGCAGTTCGCCCACACCTGAGCGCGAAAAACGGCTTAAACTAACGCCCACTGCTTGCTTAGCCGGCCGTTGAAAAACGTAGGCGAGGCAGGCAAGACAAGGCAAAAACGGCCGCAACGTAGCGAAGCGCAGTAACAGCCATAGGCTGGCCCTCAGGGCGAGCGTAGCGAGTCAAAAGCGGAGTTTACGAGTTGTAAATGAGCATTTGATTCGCTTTGCTCACCCCTTTGGGGCCGTGCTGAAGCACGTTCAGCCTTCGGCTGTGAGGCCGTTTTTAACGCAGTATTGGCAACGCACGACTGCATGGATGCAGGAGGTAGGGCGACGCAGGAAGCCAAAGCCGAGGTAGTTTTTCAACGGCCTGCTAGCCGCATATTTCCCCACATCTGCACACATGGAAGTGTCCGATGAACAGCCCGCTTATCAATGTCGCCCCTGCCTTGTTGCCACGCTTGTGCGACAGCCGTGGGCAGCTCGATCCGCAACACATTGGCTGGTCCAACCGCCCCTTGCTCAACTACGCCCTGCCCGGCAATTTTGGCCGGCGCAAACGCTGGAATCACTGGTGCATCACCAGCCCACAGTGGACCTTGTCGCTAACCCATGCCGACCTGGACTATGTCGGTTATGGTGCCGCCTACTTTCTTGACCTGCAGACCGGCCTGGCGGTGGCCCACACCCAAATGCGCCCCTTCGCCCGCGGCTGTCGCCTGCCGGATACGCCGCAGCAAAGCCACGCGTTTGTCCATCCGCTCCTGCAGATCCGGGTCGACGAGCAGCCAGGACGCCTGCGCCTGAGCTGCACCGCGCCAAGCATCG
>DAITLT010000135.1:0-1548 GCA_036835505.1 Pseudomonas sp. | reverse complement strand
CTGCATGTGGAGCTGGAGGTTGTACGCCCGCGTCACCTGGACTCGGTCAACCTGGTCGTGCCCTTTGCCGGCAAAGGCTTCCATGCCTGCAGCCGACAGATCGGCCTGCCCTGCACCGGCAACGTGCGCCTGGGCGCCACCGGCTATAGCTGCGAAAGCGGGCAGAGCTTTGCCGGCCTGGATTTCGGCCGTGGCGTGTGGCCATTCAACAGCCACTGGACCCGCGCGGCCTTCGCCGCCCCCGGCGGGATTGCCGGCAACTTCGGGGCCGGCTGGACCGACCACAGCGGCCTGTCGGAAAACGCCCTGTGGTTTGGCGGCGAGCTGCTGCACCTGCCGCACCCGGGACAGATCGCCACCAACAGCAACGATGAGCTGAGCAACTGGCACCTGAGCAGTGCCGATGGTCGCGTCGACCTGACCTTCAGCCCGCACAAACAACACCGGGCCAACCCGCAGGTCGGCCCGCTGCAGGCCAACACCCAGCAATGGTTCGGCCGTTTTGACGGCACCCTGCGCGCCCCCAGCGGCGAGTCGGTGCCGGTCAATGGCGCCCTGGGCTGGGTTGGCAACACCGTCGCCCGCTGGTAAGCCAGGGCCTACACTGGACAAGTAGCCAGCACCGTAGGAGCAGCCCCATGCAGCGGATTGAAAACGACAGCCTTGGTCCTATCGAGGTACCCGCCGCGGCTTACTGGGGCGCGCAAACCCAACGCTCGCAACACTTCTTCGCCAGCGGCCAGGAGGCCATGCCGCTGCCGCTGATTTACGCCCTGAGCCTGATCAAAAAGGCCGCCGCCAGGGTCAACCTGCGCAACGGCAGGATTAGCGCCGAGGTCAGCCAACTGATCGAGCAGGTTGCCGATGAGATTCTCGCCGGCCAGCATGACGCGCAGTTCCCCCTGCGGGTCTGGCAAACCGGCAGCGGCACGCAGAGCAACATGAACGTCAATGAAGTGATCGCCGGGCGCGCCAACGAACTGGCCGGCCAAGGCCGCGGCGGCAAGCAGCCGGTACACCCCAACGATCACGTCAACGCGGCGCAAAGCTCCAACGACAGCTTTCCCAGCGCCATGCATATCGCCAGCCTGCTGGCCGTACACCAACAACTATTGCCGGCGGTGGATGAACTGAGCGCCGGCCTGGCCTTGCAGGCCCAGAGTCACGCCCATCTGCTAAAAAGCGCACGCACCCATTTAATGGACGCCACGCCCATCACCTTCGGCCAGGAACTCTCGGCCTTCGTCGCGCAACTGGGGTATGCCAAGGCCGCCATCCTGGCCTGCCTGCCGGCGGTCTGCCAGTTGGCCCAGGGCGGCACGGCGGTGGGTACCGGGCTCAACGCCCCGGCCGACTTCGGCCCGGCGATGGCCAGCGAACTGGCGCTGTTGACCGGCCTGCCGCTGACCAGCGCCGAGAACAAATTTGCCGCCTTGAGCGGCCATGAAGCCCTGGTCAGCCTGAGCGGCGCGCTAAAGACCCTGGCCGTGTGCCTGATGAAGCTGGCCAATGACCTGCGCCTGCTCGGCTCCGGCCCCCGCGCCGGCT
>DAITLT010000134.1:0-8411 GCA_036835505.1 Pseudomonas sp. | reverse complement strand
GGCAGCGAGGTCAAGGTGCATACCGCCCAGGGCGTGGTGCGCGCGACCACCCTGGTGCTCGCCTGCAACGCCTACCTGAACGGTCTGAACAGCAACCTGGGCGGCAAGGTGCTGCCGGCCGGCAGCTATGTGATCGCCACCGAGCCGCTGTCGGCCGAACTGGCCAGCCGCCTGATTCCGCAGAATATGGCCCTGTGCGACCAGCGCGTGACCGTCGATTACTATCGCCTGTCAGCCGACCGGCGCCTGCTGTTCGGCGGCGCCTGCCACTACTCCGGTCGCGATCCAGCAGACATCGCCGCCTATATGCGGCCGAAGATGCTCAAGGTGTTCCCGCAACTGGCCAACGTTAAGATCGATTACCAGTGGGGCGGCATGATCGGCATCGGCGCCAACCGCCTGCCGCAGATCGGCCGCCTCAAGGATCAGGCCAATGTGTTCTACGCCCAGGCCTACGCCGGCCACGGCGTGAACGCCACCCACCTGGCCGGCCAACTGCTCGGCGCCGCCATCAGCGGCCAGCAAAGTCGCGGCTTCGACCTGTTCGCCCAGGTGCCGCACATGACCTTCCCCGGCGGCAAGCACCTGCGCTCGCCGCTGCTGGCCCTGGGCATGCTCTGGTATCGAGCCAAGGACGCCGTCGGCCTGCACTGAGTCAGTTACGCCTAGGCACCTGTTAACGGTTACAGCGCGGCCGTCACCGCGTAGGAGCGGCCTCAGCCGCGATGCTTTCAAGGCCCGGCATCGCGGATAAATCCGCGCCTGCTGAAGCACCTTAAACGCATAACGTGGACAGCGGCTTAGTTAAACAATCACCTGTATTGCTGCAAACGGGTTTTCGTCGCGACCACCACTGCCCGGCAGTCGTGGTCACGACTAAAACCCACCTATTCCCCAACCCTGTTGGCTCAGGCCTGTGAGCCTTGGGCAAACGGCGGCCGCCGCCAGACCACCACGACAAAACCGGCAGCGCCCAGCGCCATCAACAACGGCAGCGCGTGCCCAGTCAGCCATTGACTGGCCGCCCCGGTCAGCAGCGGCCCGAGCAGGCAGCCCAGGCCCCACAACTGGGCGACATGGGCGTTGGCGCGCACCAGCGCATCGTCACGAAAATGCTCGCCAATCAGAATCAGGGCCAGGGTAAACAAGCCGCCGGCACTGGCGCCGAACAGCACCAGCAGCGGCCACAGGGCCAGCCCCTGCAACACCAGCGGAATGGCCAGGCTGGAGAGCATCAACCCCAGGCCGCAAGCGGCAAACAGCAGGCGCCGGGAGAGGCGATCGGCCAGCCAGCCCAGGGGCAGTTGCAAGGCCGCATCACCGATCACCACCACGCTGGCCATATGCAAGGCCTGTTGCTGGGTAAAGCCCTGCTGCAGCGCGTAGATCGGCAACAGGGTCAGCACCATGCCCTCGAACGCGGCAAACAACGCCACCGCCCAGGCAATCGCCGGCAGGCGCCGACAGAAGCCGAACAGGCCCCGCCCCGACGCGCTGTCGGCATCCACCTGGGGCGCACCGCTACGCCCCAGCAACAGCAGCGAGCCACCGATCAACAGGCCCGTGCCGAGCCAGAAGCCCTGATCGCCATCGGCGCCGAGCACGCTCAACAGCAACGGCCCGGACAGTTGGCTGAGGGCATAGCCGGTGCCGTACAAGGCCACCAGACGCCCGCGCCAGCGCTCGACGGCCAGTTGGTTGATCCAGCTTTCGCCGAGGATAAACACCATGGTCAGCGCCACCCCGATCAACAGCCGCAACAACAGCCACACCGGATAACTCTGCACCAGCGCCAGCAGCGTCACCGAGGCGGCGGCACTCAGCAGGCACCCCTGCATCAGTCGCGTACTGCCCAGGCGCGCCGCCAGGCGGCCAGTCAGGGCGGCGCCGAGCAGCACGCCAAGCGCCGGGGTACCGGCCATCACGCCAATCGCAAAACTGCCATAGCCCCAACTGGCCAGGCGCAACGACACCAGCGGCAGGGTCACGCCCAGGGCCAGGCCGATGCTGATCACCGCCGCGCAAACAGCGAAATAGGTTGCCCAACGCATAGCCACGTCCTTTCTTATTCGCTGGCTGTGCTGCAAAACAAAACGGCCGGATTTCCTAGGAAACCCGACCGCAGGTGTGGCTCGCCAGAGCC
Organism: Pseudomonas sp.; assembly: GCA_036835505.1. Taxonomy (GTDB): domain Bacteria; phylum Pseudomonadota; class Gammaproteobacteria; order Pseudomonadales; family Pseudomonadaceae; genus Aquipseudomonas. The sequence goes on along the minus strand of DAITLT010000134.1, from coordinate 6,268 downwards.
GGCTCCGCCCAAGAAGAGCGGACCTTTCAACATAGAGCTACCCGGCCGTACCTCGACCGCTCCCAACACCGGCAAAGATCTCCTGGGCTAAGGCCAGACAAGGCGCCCCGCAGCTTTTAAGCGCAGCGTACTGCAGTACGTGAGCATTAAAAGCGAGGACGCAACGCCGTATGGCCGACGACCAGGAGATCGTCCCGCGTACTTACAGCTTGATCCAGGTGGCTTTCAGCTCGGTGTACTTGTCGAAGGCATGCAGCGACTTATCGCGGCCGTTGCCGGACTGCTTGAAGCCACCGAACGGCGCGGTCATATCGCCGCCGTCATACTGGTTGACCCACATGCTGCCAACCCGCAGCGCCTTGGCCGCCAGGTGGGCCTTGGACAGGTTGCTGGTCCAGATCGCTGCGGCCAGGCCGTAGATGCTGTCGTTGGCGATACTGATAGCCTCTTCTGTGCTGTCGAAGGTGATCACCGAGAGCACCGGGCCAAAGATTTCTTCGGCGGCGATGCGCATGCTGTTGGTGACGTTGTCGAAAATGGTCGGCTCGACATACACGCCGCCGGTCTCGATCAGGGTGCGCTTGCCGCCACACAGCAGCTTGGCGTTTTCCGCATGACCGGCTTCGATATAGGCCAGCACGCTGTTGAGGTGACCGGCATCGACCAGGGCGCCCACCGTGGTGGCCGGGTCGAGGGCGTGGCCGGCTTTCCAGCCTTTCATGGCGTCCAGCAGCAGGGCCATAAACTCATCTTTCACCGAGCGCTCGATCAGCAGACGCGAGCCGGCAGTACACATCTCGCCCTGGTTGAAGCAGATCGCCGCAGCGGCCGCCTCGGCAGCGGTTTTCAGGCACGGCGCATCGGCGAAGACGATGTTGGCGCTCTTACCGCCGGCCTCCAGCCAGACGCGCTTCATGTTCGACTCGCCAGCGTAGATCATCAGTTGCTTGGCGATCTTGGTCGAGCCGGTAAACACCAGGGTATCGACGTCCATATGCAGGGCCAGGGCCTTGCCTACGGTATGACCGAAGCCAGGCAGGACGTTGAGCACGCCGGCCGGAATACCGGCCTTGAGGGCCAGTTGGGCCAGGCGAATGGCGGTCAGCGGCGACTTCTCGGACGGTTTGACGATCACCGAGTTACCGGTCGCCAGCGCCGGGCCGAGCTTCCAGCAGGTCATGATCAGCGGGAAGTTCCACGGCACGATGGCCGCTACCACGCCCACCGGCTCACGGGTGATCAGGCCCAGTTCGTCGTGGGGGGTGGCCGCCACTTCGTCGTAAATCTTGTCGATCGCCTCACCGCTCCAGCGGATCGCCCGCGAGGCGCCCGGCACGTCGACGCTCAGGGCATCGCCGATCGGCTTGCCCATGTCGAGGGTTTCCAGCAGGGCCAGCTCTTCGGCGTGGGCGTCCATCAGGTCGGCGAAGCGGATCATGATCTTCTTGCGCTCAACCGGCTTGAGTCGCGACCACACGCCCGATTCGAAGGTGGCGCGGGCATCGGCCACGGCCAGTTCGGCATCGGCCAGGTCGCAGCTGGCAACCTTGCCCAACAGGCGGCCATCGACCGGACTGAGGCAATCGAAGGTGGCCTTGGACACGGCGTCGGTGGACTCGCCATGGATAAAGGCGCGGCCTTCAATCTGCAGTTGCTGGGCACGTTGCTCCCAGTCGGCGCGGGTCAGGGTAGTCATGGGAGCGTCCTCTTTATTAATGCTCTTTTATTAGTAGAGCAGTGCGCTGCACGAGCGGCGCGCACTGTGGAAAATTCTGCAAGGCCAACCAACAGGCGGACATGCCGGCAACCCTAAACCAGGGCAACGGTCTATTTCAATATTTTTTACACTTTTGCCGACACAGGCCTTGTCATGTTCGTTTTATTAAACATAGACTGCGCCTCCTGCGGCCAGGGCCAGGCACCCCGCGCAGCCCGTCGCCGGGGCGCAGATTGACCCCTGGTCGAGACACGCCCGCCCAGCCAACCAACTCCCGATTTGGAAAGCCCCATGAACGTCGAGCACATTGTTGACTTCGCCCAGTCCAGCGCCAGCACGGAACACTATCGCCCGGCCGCCGAGAAAATCCTGGCCGGCGACCCCGCACAAAGCGTCACCAACCACTACGCCAGCCCGTGCGGCCAGTTCAACAGCGGCATCTGGGAAGGCGCGCCAGGGCAATGGACGATCAACTACAGCGAGCACGAATACTGCGAAATCCTGCAAGGCGTGTCGGTCATCCGTGACGCTCAGGGCAACGCCAAAACCGTGCGCAGCGGCGACCGCTTCGTCATCCCGGCCGGTTTCAGCGGCACCTGGGAAGTGCTGGAAACCTGCCGCAAGGTCTACGTGATCTTCGAGCAAGGCAACGCCTGACTCACCCAATCTCCATGCGTCACCCTTGCCCGCTCACACTGCGGGCTTTTTTATGCCTGGCGCAATCTGCGAAGGCCGCGCCCGACAAATCCCAGGCAAGAAAAAGCCCGCCATATAGGCGGGCTCTTTCAGCAAGGCGGGATCAATTACTTGATCTTGCCTTCCTTGTACATCACATGCTTACGAACCACTGGATCGAATTTTTTGATTTCGATTTTGTCCGGGGTGGTGCGCTTGTTTTTGTCGGTAGTGTAGAAGTGACCAGTACCGGCACTCGAGATCAAACGGATCAATTCACGCATGATTTAGCTCCTTAAACCTTTTCGCCGCGAGCGCGCAGCTCGGACAGCACTACATCAATACCGCGCTTGTCGATGCAACGCATGCCCTTGGCAGAAACGCGCAGACGCACGAAACGGTTCTCAGACTCGACCCAGAAGCGGTGATGCTGCAGGTTCGGCAGGAAACGACGACGGGTTTTGTTGTTTGCGTGGGAAATGTTATTCCCGGTTACCGGACCCTTACCGGTAACTTGACAGACTCTCGACATGCCTCAGCCCTCTAAAACCACATGCCCAACCCGGCATGGGTTGGCCGCTTAAACTCAAAGTCATTTGGCGCTCGGCGCCACATTTTTCAGGGTCTTACCGGCCACGCCAGTAAAGCGGAGGAACCGGGCCCCTAGAAAAGAGCGCGCCTTTATATCAGAAACACCCCCTGGCAGCAAGAACAGCGCCCGCATCAGCCACGCGACGGCAACCGATGCGGCGCCAATCCTCAGGCGATACGCGGCGCCAGCCAGGCCGACCATTCGTCGCCCACCTACAACCAGCCGTACTCGGCCATGGACAGCGGCTCGCCGTCGCCGACGATAAAGTGATCGAGCACGCGCACATCCACCAGCTCCAAGGCCTCTTTCAGGCGCCGGGTCAGCACTCGATCGGCCTGACTCGGCTCGGCCACCCCGGACGGATGGTTGTGGGTCAGGATCAACGCGGCGGCGTTATGCGCCAGGGCACGCTTGACCACTTGGCGTGGGTAGACGCTGGCGCCATCAATGCTGCCGTGAAACAACACCTCGAACGCCAGCACCCGATGCTTGGCATCCAGAAACAGACAGGCAAAGACCTCATGAGGTTCGTGGCGCAAGCGCGCCTTGAGGTAGTCGCGCACCGCTTGCGGGCTTTCCAGGGCGCAATCGCGGCGCAGGCGTTCGGCCAGATGGCGGCGGGCCATCTCCAGCACCGCCTGCAACTGGGCAAACTTGGCCGGCCCCAGCCCCAGGCGCTGACTGAACGAGGCGAGATCAGCCTCCAGCAACGCGCGTAAACTGCCAAAGTCGGCGAGCAGAACGCGCGCCAGATCCACCGCGCTCTGCCCCGCCACGCCGGTGCGCAGAAAAATCGCCAGCAGTTCGGCATCACTCAAGGCCGTCGCACCCTGCTGCAACAGCTTCTCCCGCGGCCGCTCGGCCACTGGCCAATCACGAATACTCATAGCCCCTCCCTGTCGAGTCGGCCCGCTGCTCCAGCGCAGGCGCTGTGATATCGTAGCCCAACTTTTGCGCGGCGCTGAGCCTGGCAGCCTGCCGGGAGATCGCGCAGCGGCACCTCTCCCTCTGGTTACAAGGCAGACCTATGCAGCGGCTGTATCGGAAACGCATCGTCCTCGGCGTTGGTGGCGGCATTGCGGCGTACAAGAGCGCCGAACTGATTCGCCGGCTGCGCGACCAGGGCGCCGAAGTCCAGGTGGTGATGACTGCCGGCGGCCAGGAGTTCATCACCCCGCTGACCCTGCAGGCGCTGTCCGGTAACCCGGTGCATCTGGAGCTGCTCGACTCCGCCGCCGAAGCCGCCATGGGCCATATCGAGCTGGCCCGCTGGGCCGACCTGGTGCTGATCGCGCCCACCACCGCCGACCTGATGGCGCGCCTGGCCCAGGGCCTGGCCAATGATCTGCTGAGCACCCTGGTGCTGGCCACCGATGCCCCCGTGGCCCTGGCCCCGGCGATGAACCAGGCCATGTGGCGCGATCCGGCCACCCAGGCCAATGCCGTCACCCTGCAACAGCGCGGTTTTCATCTGTTCGGCCCCGGCGCCGGCAGCCAGGCCTGTGGTGACATCGGCCTGGGTCGCATGCTGGAGGCCGACGAGCTGGCCCAGCGCGCCGCCGACTGCTTCCAGCAGCGCAGCCTGAGTGGCCGGCGCGTGCTGATCACCGCCGGGCCGACCCAGGAAAACATCGACCCGGTGCGCTACATCACCAATCACAGCTCCGGCAAGATGGGCTTTGCCCTGGCCGAAGCCGCCGCCGAAGCCGGCGCCCAGGTCACCCTGATCACCGGCCCGGTACACCTGCCGACCCCGGATCGGGTCAACCGGGTCAACGTCACCAGCGCCCGCGACATGCTCGCCGCCTGCACCGCCGCGATGCCCTGCGACCTGCTGATCGCCGCGGCCGCGGTGGCCGACTACCGCCCGCAAGTGGTGGCCGAGCAGAAGATGAAAAAAGACCCCGCCAGCGGCGACGGCCTGCTCCTGCAACTGGTACGCAACCCGGATATTCTCGCCACCCTCGCCGGCCGCCCCGATCGGCCGTTCAGCGTCGGCTTTGCCGCCGAAACCGAGAAGCTGCTGGACTACGCCGCGCGCAAGCTCAAGGACAAAAACCTTGACCTGATTGTCGCCAACGATGTGGCCAACCCGGCCATCGGCTTCAATAGTGAAGACAACGCCTGCAGCGTGATCGACCGCGAACTGCTGGAAACCCGCTTTGCCCAGACCAGCAAGGGCAAGATTGCCCGCCAGTTGATTGCCTTTATTGCCGACCGCCTGCCCGCCCCTACAGAAGCGAAGAACTAGATCACCATGCACTCACTGCAAGCCAAAATCCTCGACCCGCGCATCGGCAACCAGTTCCCCCTGCCGCAGTACGCCACCCCAGGTTCCGCCGGCCTCGATCTGCGCGCCATGCTGCAGCAAGACCTGCTGCTGGAGCCGGGGCAAACCGTGCTGATCCCCACCGGGCTGTCGATCTACATCGCCGATCCGGGCCTGGCCGCCTTGATCCTGCCGCGCTCCGGGTTGGGCCATAAGCACGGCATCGTGCTCGGCAACCTGGTTGGCCTGATCGACTCCGACTACCAGGGCGAGTTGATGGTGTCGTGCTGGAACCGTGGCAGCAGCGCGTTCAACATCGCCGTCGGCGAGCGCCTGGCGCAACTGGTGCTGGTGCCGGTGGTACAGGCACATTTCGAGCTGGTCAGCGAGTTCGATCAAAGCCAGCGCGGCAGCGGTGGTTTCGGCCATTCGGGCAGCCACTGAACCCTCTCACTTTCAGGATGAATCGCCGGGGAATCGCACTGTGAAACTGTTCAAACGCAGCGCCAAGGACACCGACACTATCGACGCCAGCCCGGCCCAGCCGCCGGCGGCCACCCGCCGTCACGGCCCCGACTTCAAGGGGCTGATCCCCGGCGCCATCGCCTGCCTGCTGGGCTTGCTCGGCGCCGCCGCGATGCTCTGGTTCGCTCTCTACTACACCGCGCAAACCCAGCAACAAAGCGAGCTGCGCGAGGCCTGGGGCGGCAGCCAGGCCGCCGCCCTGCAGCAGGCGATCAAACAATTGACTGCCGATACCCTGGCCGCCGCACGCAACCCGCAACTGCTCAGCGCCGTGCAAAGCCAGGACCCGGCACTGATCCGCAGCGCCGAGCGCAGCCTGGCCTATTGGGACAGCGTCATCGATGTCCAGCTCAACGCCCGCGGCCAGGCCGTGCAGGACAGCAATCGCACGGCACCGATGAACTTCGCCGCCCTCGACCTGCTGCGCCGGGTCGAGAGCGGACAAATCCCCGCACCCGAAGCCTACAAAGTCGGCCAGCGCTGGCTGGTC
>DAITLT010000133.1:0-8421 GCA_036835505.1 Pseudomonas sp. | reverse complement strand
CCAGCTCGTTGGCGTAGCGCAGCTCGCCGCTGGCCATGCCCATGCCGGACGGCAGATCGCCGCGCAGCGCGACTATGCGGTTGATCCCGGCGTTCTGGTACAGGTTGAGCAGCTCGCGCAGCTCGGCCTTGGAATCGCCAACGCAGGACAGGTGCGGCGCAGTGCTCACACCGATATCGTTATTCAGCTGCAACACGGTGTTCAGGGTGCGATCACGGGTGGAGCCGCCGGCACCGTAGGTGCAGGAAAAGAAGTCCGGCTTGTAGGTCGCCAGCTGGCGCGCCACACTCATCAGTTTTTCGTGCCCGGCTTCGGTCTTGGTGGGGAAGAATTCGAAGCTGTAACGGCGTTCTTGGCTCATAAAGCGTTTCCAGGTGTGTAGGGTGGGTTAGCGACGCTGGCCGCTGCGGCAATGTGCACAACGGTCATTGCGCGGCGCGTAACCCACCGAGCGGTAGCCGGGCCGACGGTAAACGTCTGTCGGCATCGATGGTGGGTTACGCCGCTGCGCGGCTAACCCACCCTACGGTCTGTGCTTAGTAGCGGTAAGCGTGCGGCTTGAACGGGCCTTCGACGGTCACACCGATATAGTCGGCCTGGGTCTTGGTCAGCTGGGTGACGACGCCGCCGAAGCCTTTGACCATTTCCAGGGCCACTTCTTCGTCGAGCTTCTTCGGCAGCACTTCCACGGTCAGGCGCTCGGCCTTGGCGGCTGGGGCCAGGTCGGCAAACTTGGCGCCGAACAGCATGATCTGCGCCAGCACCTGGTTGGCGAACGAGCCGTCCATGATCCGGCTTGGGTGGCCAGTGGCGTTGCCCAGGTTAACCAGACGGCCTTCGGCCAGCAGGATCAGGTAGTCGTCGTTGTGCGGGTCGAAGCTGCCGGCGCCGGTGCGGTGAACCTTGTGCACCTGCGGCTTGACCTCTTCCCAGGCCCAGTTCTTGCGCATAAAAGCGGTGTCGATTTCGTTGTCGAAGTGACCGATGTTGCACACCACGGCGCGCTTCTTCAGGGCCTTGAGCATGTTCGCGTCGCAGACATTGAAGTTGCCGGTGGTGGTCACCAGCAGGTCGATTTTCTGCAGCAAATCACGGTTGATGCTGGCTTCGGTGCCATCGTTGATGCCGTCCTTGTAGGCCGACACCAGCTCGAAACCGTCCATGCACGCCTGCATGGCGCAGATCGGATCGACTTCGGTGACCTTAACGATCATGCCTTCCTGACGCAGCGACTGGGCCGACCCCTTGCCCACGTCGCCGTAGCCGATCACCAGGGCTTGCTTGCCCGACAGCAGGTGGTCGGTGCCGCGCTTGATGGCGTCGTTCAGGCTGTGACGGCAACCGTATTTGTTGTCGTTCTTGCTCTTGGTCACCGAGTCGTTGACGTTGATGGCCGGGATTTTCAGCTCGCCGCGGGCGAGCATTTCCAGCAGGCGGTGTACGCCGGTGGTGGTTTCTTCGGTCACGCCGTGGATTTTCTCCAGCATGGCCGGGTATTTCTTGTGCAGGATTTCGGTCAGGTCGCCGCCGTCGTCGAGCACCATGTTGGCGTCCCATGGCTGGCCATCCTTGAGGATGGTCTGCTCGATGCACCACTCGTATTCGGCTTCGGTCTCACCCTTCCAGGCAAACACCGGGATGCCGGCGGCGGCGATGGAGGCGGCGGCCTGATCCTGGGTGGAGAAAATGTTGCAGCTCGACCAGCGCACTTCGGCGCCCAGGGCGACCAGAGTCTCGATCAGCACGGCGGTCTGGATGGTCATGTGGATGCAGCCGAGGATCTTCGCGCCCTTGAGCGGCTGCTCGGCGGCGTATTTGCGGCGCAGGCCCATCAGTGCCGGCATTTCCGACTCGGCGATGATGGTTTCGCGGCGGCCCCAGGCAGCCAGGCTGATGTCGGCAACTTTAAAGTCGGTGAAACCGGTAGGCGTAGCAGCACTCATTGATGAGTCTCCATTCGTTAGGTTCGAATGGGCGCCGTTGATGCGTTCAACTCCCTCGCCGAGGAGGGCAACGCCCCATCCGAGCCTGACAGGTGGCGCCTGATTTGAATCTGCCGCAGGGCATTGCTGGAATGCCGGGCTTGGCGACGCAAAATTGGCTGACCACTTGCTGCAGCGCCCCTCGGACGGGTGGCGGGCGCGGTCGGCAGGAGCCGGGCCGCGGTAAAGCTGGACGATTATAGCCAAGCCCGGCGGCTTCGCCCACGGCTTTCTGTCGCGCGCCTGGGCCGGTTGCCGGGCGCGAATGGCAACTCGGTCATGGCGGCGGACGCGGCTTTGCGGCAGGCTGCAGGTTCTAATAACGCAGAAATGGAATTGCCATGACCCTTGCCTACTGGTGTGTGCTGATCGCGATTTGCCTCCCTTACCTGGCCACCGGCTACGCCAAGTTCAGCGGTGGCGGCTTTGGCCCCAGGCAGAACCACGATCCGCGAACCTTTCTCGCCACCCTGGAGGGGGCGCGCAAGCGGGCGGCCAGCGCCCAGTTAAATGGCTTCGAAGTGACCCCGGCGTTTGCCGCCGCGGTGATCATTGCCCACCTGGCCGGCGGCGCCGAGCAGGCCACCCTGGATGCCCTGGCGGTGGCGTTTGTGCTCAGCCGGGTGCTGTTTACCCTGTGCTATATCGCGGATTGGGCCATCCTGCGCAGCCTGGTCTGGGGGGTTGGCATGGGCATTATCGTCAGCCTGTTCGTCGTCGCGGCCTGATCGGCGTTTGACACTCGGCGGTAGCGGCGGATACTGGCGGCCCTTTGTTTTAGGCCATCAGTTTTCGCCATGTCGCGCACTCTTTCGCTCACCGCCAAGCGCCTCGTTATCCTTCTGACCTGCCTCGGTCTGACGGCCTGCGAGCGCCTCGATCCAAACTCTCCGCTGGGGCAGCGCAAAGCCATCTTCAAGCAGATGCTCAAGACCAGCGAACAGCTGGGCGGCATGCTGCGTGGTCGCATCAGTTTCAATGAGGCGGATTTTGTCGCCGGCGCCGGTCGCCTCGACAGCCTGGTCAAGACCCCATGGCAGCACTTCCCCCAGGTGCGCGACGAAGGCAAGAGCAGCGCCCGCGATGAGGTCTGGCAAAACCAGCAGCGCTTCAACGAACTGGCCCGCCAGCTGGAAATGCGCAGCGCCGACTTGCTTGCCGCCACCGCGCAGAAGCCGCTGACCCCGCAGCTACTGAGTGCGCCGCTAAATCAGCTGGAGGCCGCCTGCAAAGCCTGCCACCAGGAGTTTCGCGACTATTGAGAGGGCTGGCAGCAGCGAACGCTGCGCAGCCTCGAACCCGGAGTTAATACCCATGTTTAACTGGCTTGACGAGATTGTTGACATCGCTGTCCATGCCTTAGATTTTCGTCACTATTGGCGAATTTACTGTGGTGGTGCGATAGGGCTCTTACTGGTTTTCGCGCTGTCCGAATTTGTTCCGCGAGAGAGGGCATCCGTTGCCATGGTTCTTTTGTGCTTGGTTATCCCCGCAGCCCTCGGGGGCATTTGGCATGGCGCTTCAAGAAGAAACTGACCCCCGCATTTCGCCTGGCAGTTCGTTCAACAGGGGTGTTCTTGAGCGCGGCAATCCGCCCTTCAATTGCAGTCTTGGCGCTGCTTGCGCCACCCTGGCAGTGACACTAAAGTATCACTTTTCTCTGCTCTAGGGTGCCACCGTGAAAGTTGAGCTCGTCACCAATCTTAAGCGCCAAGCCACGAAAATTCTGGCAGACCTCCACCTTTCCAAGGAGCCGGTACTGATCACCGAGCATGGCCAGCCCTCTGCGTACCTCGTCGATGTACAGGATTACGAGTTTATGCAACGCCGACTGGCACTGCTCGACGGGCTCTCACGGGGAGAACGCGCGGTACTTGAAGGGCGAACCTACAGCCAAAGTGAGGCCAGGGAGAAAATGAGCAAATGGCTGAAGTAATCTGGACGGAACCCGCCCTCCAAGAACTGCAAGCCATCGCTGAGTACATTGCCCTGGATAATTTCGCAGCAGCCAGCCAGTTAGTCGGCACTGTTTTCGAAAAAGTCCAACGCCTGGAAAACTTTCCTCAATCGGGTCGGATTCCGCCAGAGCTTGCAAACTCCGTTTATAGAGAGCTAGTGCTGCCACCCTGCCGGGTTGTTTATCGTGAAGATGGCGATCAGGTTTTTATCCTCTTCGTGATAAGAGAAGAACGGCAACTTCGCGCTTATATGCTTGGGAATAGTTAACAATTGGTTCGCTTCGCTCGCTGGAGCGGCCTAAAGCCGGCCCCTTAACCAAATATTATTAACCCGCGTTTCTTTGGCTGGCGATCAAGGAGGATTAAGACGATGGCATTGACCCACCGGCCAGTGGCTGAGCAGGACCTGGCGGCGATTTGTGCGTTTACTCAAAGCCCGGCCGAGCTTTTTTATTGTTTCCCCAAGGCGGATTTCCCGCTGACCCCTGGGCAATTGCGGGCGGCCATCGACCAGCGCAGCGACTCGACGGTGGTGCTGCTCGATGGTGTGGTGGTGGCGTTTGCCAACTTCTATCGCTGGGAAACCGGCGGTGTCTGCGCCATCGGCAATGTGATGGTGGCGCCGGCAGCCCGTGGTCGTGGGGTGGCGCGGTATTTGATCGAGCAGATGCTGGCCACGGCCTTTAGCCGCCATCAGGCCTGCGAGGTGCAGGTGTCCTGCTTCAACCAGAATGTCGCCGGCTTATTGCTCTATCCGCAACTGGGCTTTGTCCCTTGTGCGCTGGAGGCGCGCGTCGGCAAAACGGGCGAGCGCCTGGCCCTGATTCATTTGCGGCTGGTGTCGCCGGCCTGCAGGTAGCGCTGGCTGAGCTCCACCTCGCGGTGCTCGCGTTGCTCGCGCAGGGCCTGCCAGAAGCGTTGCGCCAGTTCGGGGTGCTGGTCGACAAAGGGGTGGGACAGGGGCAGGTACCAGTCGGCCTGGAACAGGGCAATCGGCAACATCCGCAGGCTGCTTTGCAGCCCCAGTTTGCGGATATGGGTATTGCCGATCTGGCGTTCGATGACATAGCCGTCCAGGTATCCGCGGGCCACCACTTTTAAGGCCTTTTCCGCACTTTGACTGGTGTTGGCCAGCACTCCGAGCGCCTGCAGGCGCTGGCTGGCGATATAGCCCAGGGGCGCGCTCAGGCCATATTGCAGGCCGCTGAACTGCTGGCCATCCCACTGCAACGGGCTGTCGATACGGGTGATGATCGGGTAGTCGGCCTGCCACAGGCGGTAGTCGCGATCCACGGGGCGGTCGTGTTGCGGGTCGCGGCCGGGAAACTGGCCCCAGGTATCGCGATCGGCCTGCCAGATGGCGGCGAAAATGCCATCGCTCTGGCCGTTTTGCAGTTGCATAAGGCAGCGCTTCCAGGGTTTGCGCTGAAACTCCAGGCGCAGTTCGGCCTGTTCGGCGGCCGCCTGGACCAGCTCCACGAGCAGGCCGGGTTGGGCCTGTTGAGCATCGGTCCAGAAGGGCATGGAGTCATCGCTTTCGTAGCAAATGCGCAGCAGCGGACGCTCGGCTAGGGCGCAGGCGGGCAGCAGGAGCAAGGCCAGCAATAACGATGGACGCATGGGCGGACTCTGTAAGCGCTCGGCTGTCGGGCGAGCGGGGCTGGTGTTTTCAGTCTATCCGGCGATTGCCTGAGCGTCAGCCTAAAAGCCGGATATTTCCTGGGCCTGCAACTGCGCACGCAAGGCCTGCACCTCGGGATGCTGGAGAAAGGCCTGCATCTGTTTGCTGCGCCGGGCGCTGAGCCCGGCTACGGTTTGCCACTGCTGGAGGCTGCGGGCGTTCAGGCTGACCCAGTCGGCGGGCAGGTGCTGGGTCTTGTCGAGCGGCAGGCCGAGGGCGCGCAGCCAGGTAGCAAAGGCTTTGCTCCGCGCACCGTGCAGGCTGTGGTGCAGTTGGCGGGCGCTGCGCGGGCCAAAGCCTGGGGTGCTGGCCAGTTGTGCCTCGCTCAGTTGCAGCCAGTCGAGCAGGCCGTGCAGTTGCCCGCTGGCGAGCAGTTTGTCCCAGGTGCCGGGGCCGACGCCGGGCATGGCCAGGCCGTGGGCGCCGCTGAGCCAGACCAGGCGCGCACGAAACTGGCTGGCGCAGGCCGGGCTGAATTGCCAGCAACTGAGGGCGTGGTAGTCGGTCGGGTTGGGCGCGCTGACGCCGTTACGCTGCGGATTGCGCCAGAACACCCGCTCGACATGGGGGATGCTCAGCCCGGCCAAACTGAGCTCAAGCTGGTCGCCGGGGCGGATGTCCAGGGCTTGCCAGCGTGGCAGTGAGCCGAGGCTGACGCGGCTGATGCGCCGGTCATCCAGGCGCAGTGGCTGTAGCTGCAACACCGGGGTGATCTGCCCGCTGCGGCCGATGCTGAACTGCACTCGGCGCACCGTCGCCAGGCCTTGGCGCAGGGGGTATTTCCACGCCGCCGCCCAGTTCGGCGGGCTGGCGCGCCAGTGTTCGGCCGCGGGTCGGCGGCTTTGTTTGAGCACCACACCATCGCTGGCAAACGGCAGCGCCTGGCGATACCAGCGCTCACGCCAGGCCTGGGCCTGCTGCAAATTGCTGATCGGCTGGCTAAAGGCCTGACTGTCGGCAAAGCCCAGGGCAGCAAGCCCGGCCAGGCGCTCGCGCATCGAGGCCGGGCCGGCAGGCCAGGCCCAGATAAACACGCCGATCTGCGCGGCATCCTCGGCGCTCAGGGCGCTGCGTGCCAGCCAGCCGGCCACCTTGCTGCGCGCCCCGAGGCTACCGGCGTCGGCCTGGATATGCGCAGGCAAGCGCCAGTACAGCTCGCCCTGCAGGACCAAGCGGCCGCGACTCGGCAGGGTGCGCGCCAAGGTTGGGATCTGCCGGGCGTTGCGCGTCCAGTCCTGGCCGCGTTCACCGTCGCCACGGCTGATGGCCTGTTGCAAGCGGCCATCGACAAACACCAGGGTCACCGCCACGCCGTCGACCTTGGGCTGCACCCAGACATCCTGACGACCCTTGAGCCAGGCACGCACCGCCGTGGCATCGGCCAGCTTGTTAAGGCCGGTCTGGGCGATTGGATGTTGCAGCGGGCCGCCACTGCTGGTCAGCGGATTGGCCATATTAGTTGCCGGGCTTAGGCAGTTGCGCAGTTCGTGCAGCTGCTGGCGCGCCTGGTCGTACAGCTCGTCGGCCACCAGGGCCACACCCTGACGGTGATAGGCGTCGTCCCATTGGGCGAGTTGTGCGCTGCGCCGGGCCAGTTCGGCTTGTGCTTGAGCAGCGGGCCAAGCGGGGCAGTTGGCGGCGAGGGCGGCGGGGGATAACAGGCTGAAACCGAGGACAAGCTGGCGCAACATCGGGAGCATCCTTGCTCAATGGACGATGCATGCAGCCTAGCGGGTTACGGTTTTTCTGCCGGATGTATCGGTCGGACAAGAAAAAGCCCCGCGCAGGGCGCAATGCCGTTTACTTAAGCCAAGTGAACGGCATTTTTGTAGCCCGGATGCAATCCGGGGCGCTGGTTATCCAGCCCATTCCCTCCCGGATTTCATCCGGGCTACCTCTGTCGCACCTTAAGTGAACAGCATTACCGCACAGGGCGGGGCTTGCGGGGCTGGGTTTACAAACCGGCGGCGGCGCGCAGGTCGGCGGCCTTGTCGGTTTTTTCCCAGGTAAAGGTGGTGAAGGTATCGTCGCCCACGCTGACCTGCTCCGGAGTGCGGCCGAAGTGACCGTAGGCTGCGGTGGCCTGGTACATCGGGTGCAGCAGGTCGAGCATCTTGGTGATGGCGTAGGGGCGCAAGTCGAAGACTTCACGCACCAGCTTGATGATGGTGTCTTCGCTGACGGTGTTGGTGCCGAAGGTGTTGATCGAGATCGAGGTCGGTTGGGCCACGCCGATGGCGTAGGAGACCTGGATTTCGCAGCGCTCGGCCAAACCGGCGGCGACGATGTTCTTGGCCACGTAGCGACCGGCGTAGGCGGCCGAACGATCCACCTTGGATGGGTCCTTGCCGGAGAACGCGCCGCCACCGTGACGGGCCATGCCGCCGTAGGAGTCGACGATGATCTTGCGGCCGGTCAGGCCGCAGTCGCCCACCGGGCCGCCGATGATGAACTGGCCGGTCGGGTTGATGTGAAACTGGGTGTCCTTGTGCAGCAGCTCGGCCGGCAGCACGTGCTTGACGATCAGCTCCATCACGCCTTCGCGCAGGTCGGCGTATTTGACTTCCGGGTTGTGCTGGGTGGACAGCACCACGGCGTCGATGCCGACCACCTTGCCGTCTTCGTAGCGGCAGGTGACCTGGGATTTGGCATCCGGGCGCAGCCACGGCAGCAGGCCGGACTTGCGCGCTTCGGCCTGGCGCTGCACCAACTGGTGGGAGAAGGTGATCGGTGCCGGCATCAGCACCTCGGTCTCGTTGCTGGCGTAGCCGAACATCAGGCCCTGGTCGCCGGCGCCCTG
>DAITLT010000132.1:2429-8452 GCA_036835505.1 Pseudomonas sp. | reverse complement strand
GCCAGTACACCTTGCCCTTGCTGGAGAACAGCAACAGGGTGGCGTGGCTGTTGGCAACCAACAGGTGTTCGATGTAGTCCTCATCCTTCACCCCAGTGGCCGACTTGCCCTTACCGCCGCGGCGCTGGGCCTGGTAGGCCACCAGCGGTTGCGACTTGGCATAGCCGCCGTGGGAGATGGTCACCACTCGCTCTTCTTCGGTGATCAAATCCGCCAGGGTCAGGTCCAGACGGGTATCGAGAATCTCGGTACGGCGCTTGTCGCCGAACTCAGCCTTAACCCCTTCCAGCTCTTCGCGAATCACTTCCATCAGGCGCGTGGCGCTGGTGAGGATGCGGATCAGCTCGCCGATCTGGGTGAGAATGTCCTGGTATTCGGCCAGCAGCTTCTCGTGCTCCAGCCCGGTCAGGCGGTGCAGACGCAGTTCGAGAATGGCTTGCGCCTGCTCGGGCGAGAGGAAGTATTTACCGTCGCGCAGGCCGTACTGCGCATCGAGATTTTCCGGGCGGCACGAATCGGCCCCGGCACGCTCAACCATGGCCACCACGGCCGAGGATTCCCAGGCGGTGGCGATCAGACTTTCCTTGGCTTCGGCCGGGGTCGGCGAGGCTTTGATCAGGGCGATAACCGGATCGATGTTGGACAGCGCAACCGCCTGACCTTCAAGGATATGGCCGCGTTCACGGGCCTTGCGCAGCTCGAACACGGTCCGCCGGGTCACCACTTCACGGCGGTGCAGGACGAAGGCTTCGAGCAGGTCCTTGAGGTTCAGGGTACGCGGCTGGCCGTCAATCAGGGCCACCACGTTGATACCGAACACGGTCTGCAGTTGGGTCTGGGCATAGAGGTTATTCAGCACCACCTCGCCCACTTCGCCACGGCGCAGTTCGATCACCACGCGCATGCCATCCTTGTCGGACTCATCGCGCAGCTCGCTGATGCCTTCCAGCTTCTTCTCTTTGACCAGCTCGGCGATCTTCTCGATCAGCCGCGCCTTGTTCAGTTGGTACGGCAGCTCGGTGATGATGATCTGCTGGCGGCCACCGGTCTTGTCCATGTCTTCGATGGTGGCGCGGGCGCGGATCTGAATCCGTCCACGGCCGGTGCGGTAGGCCTCGATGATGCCGGCACGGCCGTTGATGATCGCCGCCGTCGGGAAGTCGGGACCTGGGATGTACTGCATCAGCTCATCGACGGTCAGCTCTGGATTGTCGATCAGCGCCAGGCAGCCATCGATCACCTCGCCGAGGTTGTGCGGCGGGATGTTGGTGGCCATGCCCACGGCAATACCGCTGGAGCCGTTGACCAGCAGGTTGGGAATCTTGGTCGGCATGACCGCCGGAATCTGCTCGGTGCCGTCGTAGTTGGGCACCCAGTCGACGGTTTCCTTGTCCAGGTCGGCCAGCAGCTCATGGGCCAGCTTGGCCATGCGCACCTCGGTGTAACGCATGGCCGCGGCGTTGTCGCCGTCCACCGAACCGAAGTTGCCTTGACCGTCCACCAGCAGGTAGCGCAGCGAGAACGGCTGCGCCATGCGCACGATGGTGTCGTACACGGCCGTATCGCCGTGGGGGTGATACTTACCGATCACGTCGCCGACCACACGGGCGGACTTCTTGTACGCCTTGTTCCAGTCGTTACCCAGCTCACTCATCGCGAACAGCACACGCCGGTGTACCGGCTTCAAGCCATCGCGTGCATCCGGCAGCGCGCGGCCGACAATTACGCTCATCGCGTAGTCGAGATACGACTGTTTCAGCTCGTCTTCGATATTGACCGGTAGAATTTCTTTGGCCAGTTCGCCCATGAGAAGCCTGGTTCCTTTTTCTGGTGAAACTTCGCGCCGACCCTGGAGGCGATGGCGAAGCTCGCCGCTGCGACCCCCAAGGCCTGCAACGACTCACGACAAATCAACGAGTTAAGCTATGGATCTGCGCAGTTTGACAGCCCTTTTGGGGCGTCCTGAAAACTGCCGGAGCTTACCACAACCACCGCCTCGCACCTAGCCCAGCTAAACAGCGAAAACAGGACTCAGTGCAGACGCTTGCGCGACATTAGCTGGGCCATTTTTGCCGCATCCGGGCGCTCGACCACACCCTTCTCGGTGACCAGATAGTCAATCAGGTCGGCCGGCGTCACATCGAACACCGGATTCAGCGCCGGCACATCAGCGGCAATCGGCTGCCCGGCCAGTTCCAGCAGCTCGTTACCGTCGCGCTCTTCGATGGGAATCTCGTCGCCGCTTTCCAGGCTCATATCGATGGTCGAACTGGGCGCCACCACCATAAAGCGCACGCCATGGTGCATGGCGTTTACCGCCAACTGATAGGTACCGATCTTGTTGGCCACATCGCCGTTGGCGGCAATCCGGTCGGCACCGACGATCACCCAGGTGATGCCCTTGGTTTTCATCAAATGGGCCGCCGCCGAGTCGGCATTCAGGCTCACCGGCACGCCGTCGCAGGCCAGCTCCCAGGCAGTCAGGCGCGAGCCCTGCAACCAGGGCCGGGTTTCGTCGGCATACACATGCTCAACCAAGCCCTCCAGGTAAGCCGCGCGAATCACCCCCAGCGCCGTACCAAAGCCGCCGGTCGCCAGGGCGCCGGCATTACAATGGGTCATAAATGGCTGGGCATTGCCCTGCTGCTGGCGAATCACCGCCACCCCCAATTGCGCCATGGTCAGATTGGCCTCGCGATCACTGGCATGGATGCCGAGCGCTTCCTGCTCCATGACCCGCAGCGGATCATCCCCGACCTTCAGCCGCCGCAAACGCTCGCGCATGCAGTTGAGCGCCCAGAACAGATTGACCGCGGTCGGTCGCGACTCACTGAGCAGTTGAAAATCTTCCTCCAGCGCCGCCTGCCAGTCACCGCCCGCCGCCACCCGTGCGCGCACCGCCAGCACCACGGCATAGGCCGCGGCAATCCCAATGGCCGGCGCACCGCGCACCACCATCAGGCGAATGGCCTCGGCCACCGCAGCGGCCGACTCGTAAGCCAGCCAGGTTTGCGTAAACGGCAACAGACGCTGATCAAGCAAGTGCAGCGCGCCCTCGCGCCAGGCAATGGCGGTTACCTTCTCTGCCGCCAGCAATTGCTCGCGCATACCCTTACCCCACACCTGGAAACCAAAAGCCGCCGATTATAGCGAGCCGCCCCGCAAGACGCTCGGGTATACTGGCGCGCCCTTAACCCCGACACACCCGCCCTCTGCCCGTCGCCCCAGCGCCACGCCAGAGCCGCTCACCGGATTAGCCGCCATGCCCGACGCCAGCGCCCCGCTCGACCTGCTGCTCCTGCCCACCTGGCTGGTGCCGGTCGAACCTGCCGGGGTGGTCCTCAAGGATCACGGCCTGGGCATTCGCGACGGCCGTATCGCCCTGATCGCACCGCGGGCCACGGCACTCAAGCACGCCGCCAAGGAAGTCCGCGAGCTCCCGGACATGCTCCTCAGCCCCGGCCTGATCAACGCCCACGGCCATGCCGCCATGACCCTGTTTCGCGGCCTGGCCGAGGACCTGCCACTGCAGACCTGGCTGGAACAGCACATCTGGCCCGCCGAAGCGCGCTGGGTCGATGAGGCCTTCGTGCGCGACGGCACCGAGCTGGCCATCGCCGAGCAACTAAAAGGCGGCATCACCTGCTTCTCAGACATGTACTTCTTCCCGGAAGTGGCCAGCGCAGTGATCCACGCCAGCGGTATCCGCGCACAGATCAGCGTGCCGGTGCTGGACTTCCCGATTCCCGGCGCCCGCGATGCCGATGAGGCGCTGCGCAAGGGCCTGCACCTGTTTGACGACCTGCGCCAGCACCCGCGCCTGTCGGTCGCCTTCGGCCCCCATGCGCCCTACACGGTCAGCGACGACAAGCTGGAAAACATCCGCATGCTGGCCGAGGAGCTGGACGCCGGCATTCATATGCACGTGCATGAAACCGCCTTCGAAGTGCAGCAGAGCCTGAGCCAATCGGGCGAACGCCCGCTGGCCCGCCTGGCCCGCCTGGGCCTGCTCGGCCCGCGCTTCCAGGCCGTACACATGACCCAGATCAGCGACGACGATCTGGCCCTGCTGGTAGAAAGCAACAGCTCGGTGATTCACTGCCCGCAGTCCAACCTGAAACTGGCCTGCGGCTTCTGCCCGGTGGAATGGCTGTGGCAGGCCGGGGTCAACGTGGCCATCGGCACCGACGGCGCCGCCAGCAACAACAGCCTCGACCTGCTCAACGAAACCCGCACCGCCGCCCTGCTGGCCAAGGCCACGGCCGGTTCAGCTACCGCCCTGGACGCCCATCGCGCCCTGCGCCTGGCCACCCTAAATGGCGCCCGCGCCCTGGGCCTGGACGCGCACACCGGCTCGCTGGAAGTGGGCAAGATGGCTGACCTGCTGGCCTTCGACCTCTCGGGCCTGGGCCTGCAGCCGGTTTACGACCCGGTCTCCCAACTGATTTACGCGGGCAGCCGCGAAGCAATAAAACATGTCTGGGTCGGTGGTAAGCAGTTGCTCGACAACCGCCAGCTAACCCGACTGGACGAGGAACGCCTGCTGGCGACCGCCCGCCAGTGGGGCGAGCGCATCGCGGCCCGCTAATTCATTATTTTTCAGTCTTCATATACAGGTGCTGATATGAGCAACGTCGACCACGCCGAAATCGCCAAATTCGAAGCCCTGGCGCACCGCTGGTGGGACCGCGAAAGCGAGTTCAAACCGCTGCA
Source organism: Pseudomonas sp. (assembly GCA_036835505.1). Lineage (GTDB taxonomy): Bacteria > Pseudomonadota > Gammaproteobacteria > Pseudomonadales > Pseudomonadaceae > Aquipseudomonas. Next base: position 3,739 of record DAITLT010000132.1, on the reverse strand, counting down.
CGACATCAACCCGCTGCGGGTCAACTGGATTGACGAGCGCGTCAGCCTGGCCGGCAAGACGGTGCTCGACATCGGCTGCGGCGGCGGCATCCTCAGCGAAGCCATGGCTCTGCGCGGCGCCACGGTAACGGCCATCGACATGGGCGAAGCGCCCCTGGCCGTGGCCCGCCTGCACCAGTTGGAATCCGGCGTATCGGTCGATTACCGGCAGACCACCGCCGAGGCCCTGGCTACCGAAATGCCTGGGCAGTTCGACGTGGTCACCTGCCTGGAGATGCTCGAGCACGTCCCCGATCCGTCCTCGGTGATCCGCGCCTGCTACAGCCTGGTCAAGCCGGGCGGCCAGGTGTTCTTTTCCACCATCAACCGCAACCCCAAGGCCTATCTGTTTGCGATTGTCGGTGCCGAATACCTGATGCGCCTGCTGCCGCGCGGCACCCACGAGTTCAAGAAGTTTATTCGCCCCTCCGAGCTGGGCGCCTGGAGCCGTGCCGCCGGCCTGGCAGTCAAGGACATCATCGGCCTGACCTACAACCCGCTGCTCAAGCACTACAAGCTGTCCAGCGATGTTGACGTCAACTACATGATCCAGACCCTGAAGGAAGACTGATGCGTCTGCGCGCCGTGCTTTTTGACATGGATGGCACCCTGCTCGACAGCGCGCCGGACTTTATCGCCGTCTGCCAGGCCATGCGCCAGGCTCGCGGCCTGGCGCCAATCGACGCACAACTGATCCGCGATCAGGTGTCCGGCGGCGCCCGCGCCATGGTCGCCAGCGCCTTCGCCCTGGCCCCCGAGACCGACGGCTTCGAAGACCTGCGCCAGGAGTTCCTGGAGCGCTATCAGCAACACTGCGCCATTCTCACCCGGCCGTTTGCCGGTATCGAGCCGCTGCTGGCCGACCTCGAGCAGGCCAAACTGACCTGGGGCGTGGCCACCAACAAGCCGCTGCGCTACGCCGAGCCGATCATGCAGCAACTCGGCCTGGCCCAGCGTTCGGCGGTACTGGTGTGCCCGGAGCACGTCAGCCGCAGCAAGCCCGACCCGGAAATGCTCCTGCTGGCCTGCGAGAAACTTGGCATTGCGCCCAACGCCACCCTGTTCGTCGGCGACGATGCCCGCGACATCGAGGCCGGACGCGCCGCCGGCTGCAAGACCGTCGCCGTCACCTGGGGCTATATCCATCCCGACGACAACCCCAGCCACTGGGGCGCCGACGCCGTGGTCAAGCATCCCAGCGAACTGCGTACGCTCCTCGACCGCGCCCTCTGCGGCTGCTGACCTCGCCCCGGCTGCGCCCACCCACCTAC
>DAITLT010000132.1:756-2419 GCA_036835505.1 Pseudomonas sp. | reverse complement strand
GACCCGCCATGTTCGACTACAGCGCCCGCCCCGACCTGCTGCAGGGCCGCATCATCCTGGTTACCGGCGCCGGTCGCGGCATCGGCGCCGCCGCCGCCCTGAGTTATGCCGCCCACGGCGCCAGCGTGCTGCTGCTGGGCAAGAACGAGGACAACCTCAACGCGGTCTACGACCAGATCGAAGCGGCCGGCTACCCCCAGGCCGTCGTCATCCCGTTCAACCTGGAAACCGCCCTGGCGCACCAGTACGACGAACTGGCAGCCATGGTTGAGCGCGAATTCGGCCACCTCGACGGCCTGCTGCACAACGCCGCGATCCTCGGCCCGCGCACGCCGCTGGAGCAGCTGTCCGGGGACAACTTCATGCGTGTCATGCAGGTCAACGTCAACGCCACCTTTATGCTGACCAGCAGCCTGCTGCCGCTGCTCAAGCTGTCCAAGGACGCCTCGGTGATCTTCACCTCCAGCAGCGTCGGCCGTAAGGGCCGCGCCTACTGGGGCGCCTACGCCACCTCAAAGTTCGCCAACGAAGGCCTGATGCAGGTGCTGGCCGACGAGATGGACGGCATCTGCCCAGGCCGCGCCAACAGCATCAACCCCGGCGCCACCCGCACCGGCATGCGCGCCCAGGCCTATCCGGGCGAAAACCCGGCCAACAACCCGCCACCGGAAGCCATCATGCCGCTCTACCTGTACCTGATGGGGCCGGACAGCGTTGGCGTCAACGGCCAGGCTTTCGACGCCCAGTAGCCAGACAAGAGCCGCCGGTTTTCCGGCGGCCGTCCGCCGCAGTGGCAGCAGATTGCCAGCAGACGCGCCAGAGAACCGGCAAAGACTCGCCATACGGCATCCCGAGCAACTCGCAAGCAACTGATACACAACGCCTTTTTACCTAAAAACCGAACCTGGCATGGAATTCGCCTTATGCCTACTGTCGCAGCATTGAGCGCCAGAGGTTCACCATGGTCACCCACAGCCAAACCAACACCATCGATTTCGACGCCGCCAAGCTGCAGCGCCTGGGCTTTTCCAGCAACCGCACGCAGTCCCTGCGCCCGGTCAGCCTGGCCCAATTGCGCCAGCAGCTGAGCCTGCAATTGCAGACCAGCCTCGATGTCGAACGCATCCTCGAGCTGTTCTTCCGTGAAGTGCAGCGCCTGGTGCCGTTGGCTGCCCTGAGCTATCAACTGGCCGCCAGCGACCTGCGCCTGGATCTGGGCGAGCGCGCCAGCCACTCGGCGTGCTACCGCTTGAGCCATGAAGGCGAATACCTCGGCGAGCTGACCTTTCGCCGCGGCGTGCGCTTTGCCGAAGAGGAGCTCGGCCAACTCGAATCCCTGCTGGCCAGCCTGCTGTTCCCGCTGCGTAACGCCTTGCTCTATCGCAACGCCATGCGCAGCGCCCTGCGCGACACCCTGACCGATACCGGCAACCGCCTGGCCATGGATCAGGTGTTGCAACGGGAAGTGGAGGTGGCACGACGCAGCCAACAACCGTTGTCGCTGCTGATGCTCGACCTTGACCACTTCAAGCGCATCAACGACAGCTACGGCCACAGCACCGGCGACGAAGTGCTGAAAGCCATTGCCGCGACCCTCAAGGCTCAGTTGCGCAATATCGACATGATCTTCCGCTTTGGCGGCGAAGAGTTTCTCGTGGTGCTC
>DAITLT010000132.1:0-746 GCA_036835505.1 Pseudomonas sp. | reverse complement strand
CAACACCAGCCGCGAAGCGGCCGCCATGGTCGGCGAACGCCTGCGCCACGCGGTAATGGATCTGCAATGCCTGGCCCAGGGCCGCGCCATCGAACTGTCCATCAGCCTCGGCTGCGCCAGCCTGCTGCCGGCCGAGTCCGTCGACAGCATCCTGCGCCGCGCCGACAGCGCCCTGTATGCCGCCAAACGCGACGGCCGCAACCGCCTGGCCATGGCGGGCTAAGCAACTTCGAGACAAAAAAATGGGCTCCCGAGGGAGCCCATTTTTGTTACTGCGGCTGGACGCGAACCGCGCTCAGACGAATCGCTACGACCAGCAGGACGTGGCGTGCGCGAACCGCGCTCAGCGTTCTCGCCAGTGCCTTGCGGACGCGGCGCGCGTGGCGCACCTTCAGCGCCTTCACGCCGCGCAGACGGACGCGAGCCGCGTTCAGCCGTGTCGCCACCACCATGGGCCGGACGCAAGGTGCGCGCCGGACGCTCGCCACGGCCGACCGGTTTGGCCGCCTTGCGCTGCATGCGATCGAGCTTCTCGCGAGTTTTTTCCTTCATGCCCGGCAGGGCAATCGGGGTCAGGCCCACTTCAGCGCTGAGAATATCCACCTCGCGCTGGCCCATTTCGCGCCAGCGACCCATGGTCAGGTCGGAGGTGAGGAACACCGGACCGAAGCGCACGCGCTTCAGGCGGCTAACCACCAGGCCCTGGGATTCCCACAGGCGACGCACTTCACGGTTACGGCCTTCCA
>DAITLT010000131.1:0-8525 GCA_036835505.1 Pseudomonas sp. | reverse complement strand
AAGCGCGTCTGCGCCTGGGCCGTGAAGAGCTGCAAGGCCCGACCGGCGAGCGCAATGAGCTGTTCCACGAAGGCCGTGGGATTTTCGCCTGCATCAGTCCGTGGAACTTCCCGCTGGCCATTTACCTGGGCCAGATCAGCGCCGCGTTGCTGGCCGGTAACTGCGTGTTGGCCAAGCCAGCCGAGCAGACCAGCCTGATTGCCGCCCGCACCCTGGAACTGATGTTCGAAGCCGGCTTGCCGACCGATGTGATCGCCTTCCTGCCGGGCGACGGTGCCACCCTGGGTGGCGTGTTCTGCCGCGATGCCCGCCTGGCGGGGGTGTGCTTCACCGGCTCCACCGACACCGCGCGGATCATCAACCGTATGTTGGCCGACAAGCCCGGCCCGATTGCCGCACTGATCGCCGAAACCGGCGGCCAGAACGCGATGATCGTCGACTCCACCGCGTTGCCCGAGCAAGTGGTCAAGGATGCCGTGCAGTCGGCCTTCACCAGCGCCGGTCAGCGTTGCTCGGCCCTGCGCGTGCTCTATGTACAGGACGACATTGCCGAGCGGGTCATCGACCTGCTCAAGGGCGCCATGGCCGAATTGAAGGTTGGCGCGCCTGAAAAACGCGAAAACGACATCGGTCCGGTGATCGATGCCGAGGCCAAGGCCGGCCTGCTGGCGCATATCGCCACGCTCAAGAGCGAGGGCAAGCTGATTGCCGAAACGGCTCTGCCGAGCGGCCTGGAGGGTCATTTTGTCGCGCCGGTGGCGTTCGAAATTGCTGGCATCCACGCGCTGAACAAGGAACACTTCGGCCCCATCCTGCACCTGGTGCGCTTTGCCGCCAGCGAGCTGGACGCCGTGGTCGGCGCGATCAACGCCACCGGCTATGGCCTGACCCTCGGCGTCCACAGCCGCAACGAGGAAACCGCCAAGCGCATCGAGGCCCTGGCGCGGGTCGGCAACCTGTATATCAACCGCAACCAGATCGGTGCCGTGGTCGGTGTGCAGCCGTTCGGCGGCTGTGGTCTGTCCGGCACCGGGCCGAAAGCCGGCGGGCCGAGCTACCTGCTGCGCTTTGCCAATGAACGCACCACCTCGGTCAACACCACGGCGGTGGGCGGCAACGCTTCGCTGCTGTCGTTGAACGACGCGTAACCGTTGTAGCCCGGAGCTAATCCGAGGCGCTTCAGCGCACGTGGCCCCGGATTGCATCCGGGCTACGGTGCTACTGCCCCTGGCATCAGGGGCGCTGCCACATCTGTCGCCGCTGTCTGGCGTCAACCGCTGTAACCCCTGCCCCAAGTGGGTGGATTAAATGGCTATGTCGACGTTGTGTGTTGCAGGTGCAATTGAGCGGTTGTAGGAGCGGATTTATCCGCGAAGTTCGCGGCTGAGGCCGCTCCTACGGCGTGCTGCTAGCGCTGCAGCGGATAACAGCGGTATGGCCAATTAAATGCCTGCGGATAACCCGCCGCGGCGTCATAACAACAATTGCGAGGGTACCCCCCGATGACCGCTAGTACTCCCATGCTGATCACCTTCGTGGTGTATATCTCAGCCATGGTCCTGATCGGCCTGTTTGCCTATCTGCGCACCAACAACCTGTCTGACTACATTCTCGGCGGCCGCAGCCTCGGCAGTTTTGTCACCGCCTTGTCGGCCGGTGCTTCGGACATGAGCGGCTGGCTGCTGATGGGCTTGCCCGGCGCCGTGTACATGTCTGGCCTGTCGGAGGGCTGGATTGCCATCGGCCTGATCGTCGGTGCCTACCTCAACTGGCTGTTCGTGGCTGGCCGTCTGCGCGTGCAGACCGAGCACAACGGCAACGCCCTGACCCTGCCGGACTACTTCAGCAACCGTTTCGAGGACCACAGCCGCGTGCTGCGGATTTTCTCGGCCCTGGTGATTCTGGTGTTCTTCACCATCTACTGCGCCTCGGGCGTGGTGGCCGGTGCGCGTCTGTTTGAAAGCACCTTCGGCATGAGCTACGAAACCGCCCTGTGGGCCGGCGCCGCCGCAACCATCGCCTACACCTTTATCGGTGGCTTCCTGGCCGTGAGCTGGACTGACACCGTGCAGGCCACCCTGATGATCTTCGCCCTGATCCTCACCCCCATCGTGGTGATGCTGGCCACGGGCGGCGTGGATACCACCTTCCTGGCGATCGAGGCGGCGGATGCCAGCAACTTCGACATGCTCAAGGGCGCCAGCTTTATCGGCGTGATCTCGCTGATGGCCTGGGGCCTGGGCTACTTCGGCCAGCCGCACATCCTGGCGCGCTTTATGGCGGCGGATTCGGTCAAGTCGATCCCGGCGGCCCGACGCATCTCCATGACCTGGATGATCCTGTGCCTGGGTGGCGCGGTGGCCGTGGGCTTCTTCGGTATCGCCTACTTTGCCGCGCATCCAGACGTTGCCGGCGCCGTGAGCGAGAACCCGGAGCGGGTGTTTATCGAACTGGCCAAGATTCTGTTCAATCCCTGGGTTGCAGGGGTATTGCTGTCGGCCATTCTGGCGGCGGTGATGAGCACCCTGAGCTGCCAGTTGCTGGTGTGCTCCAGCGCCCTGACCGAAGACTTCTACAAAGCCTTCCTGCGCAAGGGTGCCAGCCAAACCGAGCTGGTGTGGGTCGGTCGCGGCATGGTGTTGCTGGTCGCCTTGGTGGCGATCGGTCTGGCCGCCAACCCGGATAACCGCGTACTGGGTCTGGTGTCCTACGCCTGGGCCGGTTTCGGCGCGGCCTTTGGCCCGGTGGTGATTCTCTCGGTGCTGTGGAAGGGCATGACCCGCAACGGCGCCCTGGCCGGCATGTTGCTGGGCGCACTGACGGTGATCCTGTGGAAGAACTTCTGCGCCTGGACCGGTCTGTACGAAATCATCCCCGGCTTTATCCTCGCCACCCTCGGCATCCTGATCTTCAGCCGCATCGGCGCCGCCCCTTCGGCCGCCATGCACAAGCGCTTCTCTGCCGCTGAGCAGGAATACCAGCAAGCGCAAAGCTAAGCCTGCGCTACGCGTGAGGTAAAAAGGCCATGTCCTGCGAGGGGCATGGCCTTTTTGTTGGGCGCTGATGGGTATCGCTGCGCTCAACCCATCCTACGCTCTGCTTAAGAGGGCTGCGGCCTCAAGGCGCCAACGGCAATTCGCGTTTGTGGCGGCTGTTGTCGTAGGTGCGCACGATGATGGCGTAGGCCGCATCGCTGACCGGCTGGCCGTGGAGGAAGGCGTCGATCTGGGCATAGCTGACGCCGTGGGCTTCCTCGTCGGGTTTGCCGGGGCGCAGTTCTTCCAGGTCGGCGGTCGGTACTTTGAATACCAGGTGTTCCGGCGCACCGAGGTGCTGGGCGATGGCTCGCACCTGGCCCTTGACCAGGCCGCTCAGGGGCGCCAGGTCGCAGGCGCCGTCACCGAATTTGGTGAAGAAGCCCATCACCGCTTCGGCGGCGTGGTCGGTGCCGATCACCAGGCCGTTGTGGGCGTTGGCGATGGCGAACTGGGCGACCATGCGCAGGCGCGCCTTGATATTGCCGACCACGAAGTCGCGGCGGGCGGCGCTTAGCGGTTGCAGATGGCTGACCTGTTCGCTGAGGCCTTGCACGCTGGCGGCGATATTCACGCAGTCCTCGACGTCGGCGCGGATAAAGCGCAGCGAGTCCTGGGCGTCGTCCTCGTCGTGCTGGACGTTGTGGGGCAGGCGCACGGCGATAAAGCGATAGCTGGCATCGCCGGTTTCGGCGCGCAGTTCTTCGACGCACAGTTGCGCCAGGCGCCCGGCGGTGAGCGAGTCGACCCCGCCGCTGATGCCCAGCACCAGCACGTTCAGCCCGGCGTTGCGTAGGCATTGCTTGATAAAGGCCTTGCGCCTGGCGACTTCGGCGAGCAGCGCGGCCTCATCGCTAAAGGGCGGCACTACGCCCAGGGCGGCGGCGATTTCGGCTTGGCGATTGGTCATGGCGGGGTCCTCAGGTTGCGGCGCTACAGCGCGAAGCGGGGTGCCAACAGGGCAGGTGGGCAAGCTTACGTTGAACCGACGCCGGGCGGAATGCGCTCTTTTCCCGCAGCAGGTAAGCTGGCGGCCTGTTGTGCTTCTGTCATTTTTACCAAGGTATCCGTCGATGAACGCCAAGAACCCCCTGCACGGGATCACCCTCGAAGTCCTGTTGACCCAACTGGTGGCCCACTATGGCTGGGACGGACTGGCGCAGCGGGTGGATGTGCGCTGCTTCAAGAACGATCCAAGCATCAAGTCGAGCCTGTCGTTCCTGCGCAAGACGCCCTGGGCGCGGGACAAGGTCGAGGCCTTGTATGTCCAGTTGCACCGCCTGTGAGGCGCTGTTGATTCAGTTTCAGTTAAGTCGGGCCCGGTAACTTGATCCCATCGAAAGCAATCACGCTTAGGCAAACCAAGGAAACCACCATGAAAAAGCTCACTACGCTGTTCGCCATTGCGGCCCTGACCGCCACTGCCGGTATCGCCCAAGCCCGTGACCTGGGCCCGGATGAGGCGCTGAAACTGCGCGACGCCGGCACCATCCAGAGCTTCGAGAAATTAAATGCCGCAGCCCTGGCCAAACACCCAGGCGGGGTGATTGAAGAGACCGACCTGGAGCAGCAAAACGGGCGCTATATCTACGAGCTGGACCTGCGCGACGCCCAAGGCGTGCAATGGGATCTGGAGCTGGATGCCACTAACGGGCAGATCCTTCAGGACCATCAAGACCGCTGATGAAATGGCTCGCGCGCTATAGCGGCATCAGCGTCCTGGTGCTGGCCGTGTTGTTGCTCAGTGCGCAGGCCCTGGCCCGCGACCTGGGCCATGACGAGGCCCTGCGCCTGCGCCAGAGCGGCGCCATTTTGGGCCTTGAGCAGGTGCTGGAAACAGCCCTGGGGCGCTACCCAGGCGCCGAGTTGCTGGAGGCCGAGCTGGAGGAAAAACACGGTCACTACCGCTATGAGATCGAGTTGCTGACAGTTGACGGCGTGGCCCGTGAGCTGGATGTGGATGCCCGCGATGGGCGCATTCTGCGCGACAAGGAGGACGACTGATGCGCCTGCTGTTGGTGGAGGATCATGTGCCGCTGGCCGACGAGTTGCTCGCCAGCCTGATCCGCCAGGGCTATGCCGTGGACTGGCTGGCAGACGGCCGCGATGCCGCCTATCAGGGCGCCACCGAACCCTATGACTTGATCATTCTCGACCTCGGCTTGCCTGGCAAACCGGGGCTTGAGGTGTTGCGCGAATGGCGCGCCGGCGGTTTGGCGACCCCGGTGCTGATTCTCACCGCGCGCAGCTCCTGGGCCGAGCGCATCGAGGGGCTGCAGGCCGGCGCCGACGATTACCTGAGCAAACCGTTTCACCCGCAAGAGCTGTTGTTGCGCATCCAGGGCTTGCTGCGCCGCGCCCATGGCCTGGCCAATCAGCCGCAGTTGCAGGCCGCCGGCTTGCAATTGGACGAGAGCCGCCAGTGCGTCAGTCGCGGTGCCGAGGTGATCGAGCTGACCGCTGCCGAGTTTCGCCTGTTGCGCTATTTCATGCTGCATCCGCAGCAACTGTTGTCCAAGAGCCACCTGGCCGAGCATATGTACGACGGCGAGACCGAGCGCGACTCCAACGTGCTGGAAGTGCAGGTCAATCGCCTGCGCGGCAAGCTCGGCCGCGAGGTGATCGAAACCAAGCGCGGCCAGGGCTATCGCTTTACCGGTGTCAGCGGATGAAGTCGATCCAGCGGCGCCTGAGCCTGGGCTTGGTTGGCGTGTTGCTGGTGGTCGGCCTGTTGCTGGCGCAAACCAGCCTGTGGCTGTTCGAGCTGGGCCTGCGCCGTTATCTGGAAGTGGGCCTGAGCAACGAGGCGGAAGGTTTGCTGGTGTCGATCAGCCGTGGCAGCACCGGCCTGCAACTTGAGCCGCAGCGGCTGACGCCTAGCTATGGCCGGCCGCTGTCCGGGCACTATTTTCGGGTCGAGGCGGCGGGGCAGGTCTGGCGCTCGCGCTCACTGTGGGATCACGAGCTGGCCAAACCGGCCCGGCCCGGCCTGCAGCAAGCTCTGGTTGACGGCCCCCAAGGCCAGCAGTTGCTGGTGCTGCGCGCGGATTACCGGCGCTTTGGCCAGCCGCTGTCGATCACCGTGGCAGAAGACTACAGCCCGCTGCTGAGCAGCTTTCGCCAGGTGCAATACATCGGCCTGGGCCTGGGCCTGGCGGCGTTGTTGCTGGTGTTATTCCTGCAGCGCCTGACCGTGCGCAACGCCTTGCGCCCGCTGGAGCAGGCGCGCCAGCAGATCGCCCAGTTGCAGGACGGCCAGCGCGCGCAACTGGAGACCCAGGTGCCCGAGGAGCTGGAGCCGTTGGTGGCGCAGATCAACCATCTGCTGCGCCATACCAGCGACACCCTGACCCGCTCGCGGCACGCCCTCGGTAACCTCGGCCATGCCCTGAAAACCCCGCTGGCGGTGCTGCTCAGCCTGGCCGGGCGCGCGGAGCTGAATGCCCATCCCGAGTTGCAGACGACCCTGCGCGAGCAACTGGCGCAGATCAATCAGCGCCTGGCCCGCGAGCTGGCGCGGGCGCGCTTGTCTGATGAGGTGCTGCCCGGTGCGCAGTTCGAATGCGCCGCCGAGTTGCCGGGGCTGTTCAGCACCCTGGCGCTGATCCATCCCCGCGACCTGCAACTGAGCTGGCAGGCCCCACCGGGCTTGCGCCTGCCATGGGATCGTGAGGACCTGCTGGAAGTGCTCGGCAACCTGCTGGACAACGCCTGCAAATGGGCGGCCAGCCGCGTGCAACTGCAGATCAGCCTGGCCGACGGGCGCTATTGCCTGTGGGTGGACGATGATGGGCCGGGGATTGCCGTTGCCCAGCGCGACGCCGTGCTGGAACGCGGCACCCGTCTGGATGAGCAGGTGGCCGGCCATGGCCTGGGCCTGGGGGTGGTGCGCGACAGCGTCGAGGCCTGGGGCGGCAGCCTGCAATTGCAGGACAGTCCCTTGGGTGGCTTGCGGGTGGCGATTGAGCTGAGTCGGGGGGCCAGGGCCGCGAGCTGAGCGTCGCGGCGGCGCAAGTCGGACGGCATCCGGGCTAGCGGTTGATCGCCAGGCGGCTGAGCGCCAGCAAGCTGGCGCCTACAATTGGCGGTGGGCAGGGTTGCAAACGACCATGGCCAGGCGAGTCTTACTGGCGCTTGCTTTCCACCGAGGTCAGGCGGCCGCCTTCGAAGCGCAGGTAGTAGGTCATGCCGTTGGTAGGGCCGTAGACCCATTCCTCGACCTGCAGGCCGATGTTGCCGTTGGGGGTCTCGGTATAACCGACCATGCTGCGGTTAACCGGCGCGCCACATTTGTTCTCGACTTCGCTGGCGCGATCACCGTCGCTGACCAGCTTGCTGCCGCAGCGAAAGGTCGCGGCGGAGGCGTCCGCGGCCAACAACATCAGGGGGAGGGCCAGAGCACAAAACGCGCGTTTCATCGGAGTTCCTTGCGGGTAAAAGGGGGGCGGTCAGCAGCCCTGCTGACCTGTGCGCACTATAGGCCGGTTGCTGCGTGGGGCACTATTGCTCCGCGCAGAATTAACCCTGAAAACCGGGTTAAGCCACGCGATTTGCAGGCGCCAGCATGCTGGCGCCTACGCATCTCAAGTCAGCCGCGCGCCACGCTAACCCCTTCCAGATTGGCGAACGAGGTGTCCTTGGCGGTCAGCAGAAAGTCGCGCATAAAGGGCGCATCCAGCATGTCGCTGCGCACCCCGGCGAACAGGGTGGCGAACAGGCCCTTGTCGCCCAGGCGCTTGGCCGTGACGTAACCGCGCGAGCTGTATTCGTGCAGCGCCCAGTTGGGCAGGCCGCACACGCCACGGCCGCTGGCCACCAACTGCATCATCATCACCGTCAGTTCCGAGGTGCGCACCTGGGCCGGCTCGACGTCGGCCGGTTCGAGAAAGCGGGTGAAAATATCCAGGCGGTCGCGCTCCACCGGGTAGGTGATCAGAATCTCGCTGGCCAGGTCTTCAGGCTGGATAACTCCCTTGCTCGCCAGCGGGTGCTGGTTGGCCACCGCCAGCAGGGCCTCGTAGGTGAACAGTGGCACATAGGTGATGCCGGCCATTTCAATTGGGTCGGAGGTCACCACCAGGTCCAGGTCGCCGCGCGCCAGGGCCGGCAGTGGGGCGAAGGAAAACCCCGAGGCCAGGTCCAGCTCGACCTCGGGCCAGGCATCGCGAAACTGGTCGATGGTCGGCATCAGCCACTGGAAGCAGCTGTGGCATTCAATCGCCATATGCAGGCGCCCGGCGGTGCCACCGGCCAGGCGCGCCATGTCCCGTTCGGCGCTGCGCAGTTGTGGCAGCAGGCTGTCGGCCAGTTGCAACAGGCGCAGGCCGGCGCTGGTGAAGCGCACCGGCTTGGTCTTGCGCATAAACAGCGACAGGCCGAGGCGCTCCTCCAGCTCCTTGAACTGGTGCGAGAGTGCCGACTGGGTCAGGTGCAGGCGCTCGGCGGCCAGCACCAGGCTGTCGGTTTCGCGCAGGGCATGCAGGGTTTTCA
>DAITLT010000130.1:7747-8568 GCA_036835505.1 Pseudomonas sp. | reverse complement strand
CAGCCGCTCAGTAGGGTAACGGCCAGGCAGAGCAGTAGGGCTTTCATTAGCGGCTTCCTGTTGGTCGGTCGGCATAACGTGCCCGCTCGCGTTCGGCCGGGGCATTGATAAAAACCACATCAAGTATGCTGCCACCCTCGCCCACGCTGGCGTTCCAGTTGGACGAGAGGTGGATATAGCGTTGACGTAGTAAGCGCTCTTCTTCTTCGTTCAAGGTGCCTTTGCCGCTTATGGCCCATGCAATGAGCTTGTCATTGATGCCTATTAGTTCGTTAGGTAAAGCCAAGGCGGGGTCTTTCTCTTGAATCTTGTTTAGAGACACGCTCGCGTTCACCGCCAGCGCATGCATCACCCGCAGGTACACTCGCGAGAGATGGCCATAAACCCGGCGTTCGATAAAAGGCGCGGCCAGCACATGCTTCATCTGGTCCTCCCGCCCGCCGCTAAAGGGCGGGAAGTGTTCCCAGACATGGGTGCTTAGCTTAGCTGTCGGGTCTTGCGGGTCGAGCAGGTCAAATTCACCGGCGTAACGGGTGTCGTGAAGCGCATTTCGGTACGCCGGGGTGCTTGCCGCTGGGGTGGTGCGGCTGACCCAGTTGCTGCGTGGGCGTATGGGGTAGAGTTTTTCCGTGGTTGTGGGTTGATAGCCGCCACCGAGGTCCGAGTGGGCGCCGGGCAAGGCGATTTCCCGGTGGGGCGCGGCCACCCGATTAAGGGCAAAGTTACGTCGGTATTCATCACGGGCGAGCAAATGCACCACGTGCCGCGCGCAGTCGGGCGGCAGGTATAAATCTACATTGCCGTTATGGGCATCGGCGGGG
>DAITLT010000130.1:6410-7737 GCA_036835505.1 Pseudomonas sp. | reverse complement strand
GTCGTCCCAACTGCCGATGGCCGCGACGGTATCGAACAGGCCGATAAAGTTGATGGTTATAGCGCTTTGCCACTCAAAGCCCGCCGCCAGCTTGAGCTGCCTTGGCAGCATCTTGCCCAGCGGGCCCTGTTTGCGCTTGCCCACCTGATTGACGAAATGTCGCGCGGCGGCGGCGCCCCGGCTAAAGCCGAAGATATCCAACTCCAGCTTGGCCAGGCCGACGCCGCTGTTTTCATCCTTGAAATTAATCAAGGCCTTTTCCAAAACAGCAAAACCTTCCGTCACCTTGGCCAGTACCCCGGTGGCCCCTTGACCCCAAGCCTGGCCCGGCAGGAGGGTGTCTTTCTCGCCAGTGGTGGTACCGATACCGGTGACATAAGCGCGTAGATGGGCCTCGGTAGCTGAAATATCCAGCGCCTGGCCAGAATCATCACGATACAACTGATACAAGCGCCAGATATTGCTGACATCGTTGCCATAGCTGCTGTCCGGGTCGAGCTGGTGGGACTGGCAGTGCTGGTAGATGGCCAGGCTCTCTTGCTCGCCGATATTCAGGGCGGCGGCCCGGCATTGGGTGCCGAGTGCGCTGTTGCTGGAGTTGTTGCCGGTGCCGTCGAAAAACACGCCAATGCGCAGGGTAATGTCCTGTTGCACGCGCTCTTGCAGCTCTTCTTCCTCTTCTTCCTCCTCCAGGCCCAGCGGGGCCGGGTCGCCGGGCTCTTCCTGCCAGTTGCGCGCTACGCTGTCGCCGGTGCGTTGCGGCGCGCCGGGGGCGAGGGCTTGGGCGGCACTGGCGGCCATCGCCAAGGGGGTGGGCGGGGTAAAAGGTGCCGGGGTGTGGCTGGTGCCAATGATTACGCTGCCGGAACCACCGACCACCACGTTGCCATGGCTGCAGAGTGTTCCAAGGGTGGCGGCGGGTAGGTTATTGATCAGCACATTGGTGATTACATTGCCGGCCAGGGCGCTGCCGCAGGCGGTGGGGTCGTCTTGGCGGGCGGCGGGTAGGCCGTCGAATTGCACGTCCGGCGAGCCGGCGCTGATGGGGTTGGTGCCATGCCCTGGTACGGGGCAGGCGGTGGGGTCTGTGACGCGGGCGGCGGGTTTGCCAGACATGGCCGATCTCCTTATCGGTTACAGCAAGGCGTGAGACCTTGCCGCAACTGGGCGGCCTGATGCAATTGCAATGGCTTGTTTTATGCGCTGATAGGCATCAAACTTAGTCACATATATTTCCGGAATGATAAGCACATTGTCTTCGTTGTCTTCTATCTCTTGTGCGAATTCTATATTGAAATGCTCGTACGCCTTGGGCACTGGATTCTCG
>DAITLT010000130.1:5000-6400 GCA_036835505.1 Pseudomonas sp. | reverse complement strand
TGGACAGGTAAGCAGGGCGCCCGCCCGGCAAACAGAAAACAATCGCAAAACAGATCACGGCGAAAAGAGGATGGTGTTATTTATCTGCCAGCTCGGCCGCACCTGGCTGATTGTTTTGAACAAGATCTATCACTTTGCCGTCGTCGCAGCTGCAACTGTTGAGGTGATGCTCTGAATGACTATGGGCACGGCTGTTCGGCGCCCGCCAGCCGTTTGCGTTCGCGCTTGTTTTGGTACATGGCCTGGTCGGCGTGTTCAAGCAGGGCTTCGAGTTCGAGGCCGTCTTTGGCGGCGATTGCGGCGCCGATGCTGGCGCCCAGGAGCAGTTGCCGTGATTCGTACTGGAACGGCTGGCAGATGGCTTTTTGCAGGCGCTGCGCACCTTCGATCAAGAACGGCATGCCTTTGCTGGGTTGCAGAATGACGCCAAACTCGTCGCCGCCCAGACGTGCGATGGTGTCTGACTCGCGCAGGGTGTGCCGTGCGCGCCTGGCTATTTCGCAGATCGCCGCATCGCCGACGAGATGGCCATAGTTGTCATTGATCGCCTTGAGGCCATCCATGTCGATCAGCAGCAGGCCAAACTCGATGCCTTCGCGCTTCACCCTGGCCAGTTCGTTGCGGATGCGATCAAAGAACAGTGCGCGGTTGGCCAGGCCGGTCATTTCGTCATGGGTGGCCCGGTAGTAGAGGTCGTCGGTGGCGTATTTGGCGGCAAAAAACATGTCGGCGCCGAGCACTTCGGCGAGCAGGCCCAGTACGGCTTCGTCCACCGGGGCAAAGGCGGCAACGCGTTTCGACATGACCTTGAGTACGCCGATGGTGCTGCCGGCGTGTACCAGGGGCACGGCCACCATCGAGCGAATGTGCATGCGCCGGCAGGCCGCGCGATCGACGCGATCATCGGTTTCGGTATCGCTGCAGCGCTGGATTTCGCCGCTGAGTACGCACAGGCCGGACAGGCTGCTGGCCAGTTGCAGGCGCAGGCCCAGTTGGCCGGCGGCGATCCCCGAGGCCGCGCGGTAGATCATTTCCTGATCTTCGGCCAGTTCAATGACCGCACCGTCGGCCTTGACCAGCTCAAGTGTGCGCTCCACCACGACCGCCATGACCGGCGCCAGATCCAGGCCGTGGCGGGCTATTTCGGTCTGCACGCGGATAATCGCGACAAGCTGATCGCGGCTGGGCAGGCTTACGTCGGGTTCACTGGGCATACTGCGCCCCGCTGTCGCTAAAACCGGAAAGTTGGGTTTTCAGCTTAGCTGCCTTGCTGGCACTTGGCCTGTAGCCGAGGGCCTGAATCTGTGGGGTGGCGCGCTCAGGCGATCAACGGCTGCTGGCGGCTGTCGTTGGCCACCAGCCGGCCGTAGGGCAGGAGATGGCTTAATAAGCCGCCGTCG
>DAITLT010000130.1:0-4990 GCA_036835505.1 Pseudomonas sp. | reverse complement strand
CAGCCGGCCGCACGTGCGGCGGCTGTGGCGCAGGCGAGGGCGGTAATCAGTCAATCTTGACGTTCATGGTGATGCGCGCGGTGAACACGGTTACCCCGGCCTCGTCGAAAATGCTCACGGGCACGCTCTTGTCTCCAGGGGTTATTCAAAGGAGGGCGCCGCGCTATTTATGGCGGCCCTGGATGATCAGGTGCGGTCCAGAAACGCTTCTCTGCAGGGACTTGAGCCGATCAGGGAAGAGCTGCTGTCGTTGCCTCTGGAGCTTATGCCTTCGCTGATTATCGGGCCGGCTGAGAGCTATTGCCGGGCCTGGCTCTCGGCCAGAGTCAAACAGAGCCCAGAGCTTTATCGGCAGGCACTCGCAGAGGCGGCGTGGCGTGCAGTTGGGCGTGATGGCTGAAACCCCATGGCGTATGCTCGCCGCTGTTGTGGCGAGCGGGCGTTGGCCCGTGTGCTGTTTTATGCCTGCCGGCACCATCTTTGCCTGGCGCAACTGACAAACTGGAGTTCAAACATGCGGGTTAATTCGAAGGTTCTGGGTCTTTCACTTGTTCTTGGCGCTGCGTCCTGGGCGCTGACGGGGGTTAGTTTTGCGGCCACGGCCCATGAGCATGGGCATGAGCACGGGCATGCCGAGACGGACCAGGCGCTGAGCTTGCAGGACGGCCAGCGCTGGGCCACCGATGCGCCGTTGCGCAAGGCCATGGGGACGATCAATACGGCGCTGGGGCAGTCGCTGGCGGCCATTCACGAAGACCGCCTGAGCGAGGCGCAATACGTTCAGCTCGCCGAGCTGGTGCGTGGTCAGGTGGCGTATATGGTCGAGCATTGCAAGCTGCCCAGTGAGGCCGATGCCCAGTTGCACCTGATTATCGCCAGGCTGTTGGCGGGCGCCGATGGCATGGCCGCAACCGGCCCGGCGCAGCGCCAAGGGGCGATCACCCTGGTTGGCGCGCTGAACGATTACCCGCGTTTTTTTGCCGACCCGGAGTTCACCCCGCTCAAGCATTGATGGCCGGCGCGGCGTTAACGGCTTGCCGACCAGTGGTGCTGAATCGCGGGTTCGCTTGATCTGTGGCAGGGCTTGTGTGGTTGTTGGCAAAAGCGGTTTAGCCGCGGCGATTTTTGTTTGAACATGTCTGCCTCATGGTGTCATTGAGGTCGAAATGAACAACATCAAAATTGCCTTGTGGGCGTTGCTGGCCGGGTTAACCCTGCTCTGGGCGCTGGCGGATAGCTTTTTGCCGTCACCCTTAACCTACTTTTCGCTGCGCTCAGTCATGGTGCAGTACACCGGCATCATCGCGATGGCCGCTATGAGTGTGGCCATCATCCTGGCCGTGCGCCCGCGCCGCGTCGAGCCGCTACTCGGCGGCCTGGACAAGATGTACCGGTTGCACAAGTGGCTTGGCATCACCGCCCTGGTGTTTGCCAGCGTTCACTGGGTCTGGGCCAAGGGCACTAAGTGGGCGGTTGGCTGGGGG
Source organism: Pseudomonas sp. (assembly GCA_036835505.1). Taxonomy (GTDB): domain Bacteria; phylum Pseudomonadota; class Gammaproteobacteria; order Pseudomonadales; family Pseudomonadaceae; genus Aquipseudomonas. The sequence continues at coordinate 3,506 of DAITLT010000130.1, read as the reverse complement.
TGGCTGACCCGGCCGGCCAAGGGCGGCGGGCCCGCCGAGCTGGGCGGCCTTGAGCAGTTGTTGCGCAGTCAGCGCGGGCTGGCCGAGAGCCTCGGCGAGTGGGCGTTCTACGCCGCCGTGGTGCTGATCGTGCTGGCGCTGGTCAAGCGCTTCCCGTATCGCTGGTTCGCCAAGACCCACAGCCTCCTGGCGGTGCTCTATTTGCTGCTGGTGCTGCATACGCTGGTGCTGGTCAAGTTCGCGTACTGGACTCAGTCGATCGGCATAGTCACCGCGCTGTTGCTGCTGGGTGGCAGTCTGGCGGCGTTGCAGGCGTTGTTTAAGCGCATCGGCGCACAACGCAAGGTCGAGGGGGAAATCCAGCGCCTGATCGAGTACCCGGAGTTGAGCGTGCTGGAAACCCATATCGCCCTGCACGACGGTTGGCCAGGGCACCAGGCCGGGCAGTTTGCCTTTGTCACCTCATCAGCCGCCGAGGGTGCCCATCCCTACACCATCGCCTCGGCCTGGAATCCGCCGCAAGCGCACATCAGTTTTATCACCAAGGCCCTGGGCGACCATACCCGCCGTCTGCCGCAGCTGTTGCGGGTGGGTGATCGGGTGACTGTCGAGGGCCCCTACGGCTGTTTCACCTTTGACGACCAGAAGCAGCGGCAGATTTGGATCGGTGCGGGCATCGGCATCACTCCCTTTGTGGCGCGCCTCAAGCAACTGGCGCTTACGCCTGATCGGCAGCACAGCATCGATCTGTTCCATCCCTCGGGCGAGTATTCGGCCGCGGCCATGGCCAAGTTGCGTGCCGATGCGGCCGCCGCCGGCGTGCGCCTGCACCTGCTGGTGGGCAACCAGAACGGCCGCCTCAGTGGTGAGCGTTTACGCCACGAGGTTGCCGACTGGCAGGCGGCCAGCGTCTGGTTCTGCGGGCCTGCCGGCTTTGGCCGAGCCCTGCGCGACGACTTGCTGGCCCATGGCCTGAAGCCGCAAGACTTCCATCAAGAGTTGTTTCAGATGCGTTAAGCCATGCTTCGATTGCGCACGCATAGGCCAGGGCTGGATATTTAGCCGAGACAGCCCGCGGTAGATCAACCTGAGCACCTGCACGCTCACCCTGCGCCGCCCTCAGTCGTGGGACATGCCGGCGCGTTTAAGCAGTTTTTTGCAGCGTTCAGACAAGTGCAGCACGCGCAGGTGTTTGCCGGCCTTGTTGTAGCGTTCACGCAGGGTTTTCAGCGCGGCGATGGCCGAGTAGTCGACGAAGCTCAGGTGGCGGCAGTCGAGGGTGACTTGGGCCGGGTCGTTGGCGGGGTCGAACTGGTTGAGAAACGGCGTGGTCGAGGCGAAGAACAGGGTGCCATGCAGACGGTAGAGTTTGCTGCCATCGGCCTGCAGGTCGCTGTCGGCATACAGTTCGCGGGCCTGCTGCCAGGCAAAGTTCAGCGCCGCGATGACGATGCCGCAGAGCACGGCGGTGGCCAGGTCGGTGAACACGGTGATGGTGGTTACGGCGATGATCACCACGACGTCGTTGCGTGGCACCTTGTGCAGTACCCGCAGTGAGGCCCAGGCGAAGGTTTGCTGGGCCACCACGAACATCACGCCGACCAGCGCGGCCAGTGGAATGCGCTCGATCAGGGGCGAGAGAAACAGCACAAACAGCAGGATCATCACCCCGGCCACCACGCCAGACAGTCGCCCACGGCCGCCGGAGCTGAGATTGATCACGGTCTGGCCGATCATCGCGCAGCCGCCCATGCCGCCGAACAGGCCGGAGACCATATTGGCCGCGCCCAGGGTCACGCACTCGCGGTCCGGGTAGCCACGGCTCTCGGTGATTTCGTCGGTCAGGTTGAGGGTCAGCAGGGTTTCCAGAATGCCGACCAGGGCCATCAGCAGGGCATAGGGGGCGATGATGCGCAGGGTGTCCAGCGTCCATGGTACCTGCGGCAGGGCCAGCTCAGGCAGGCCACCGGCGATATGGGCCATGTCGCCGAGGGTGCGGGTGGGCAGGCCGAGCAGGTACACCGCCAGGCCAACGCCGAGAATTGCCACCAGGGCCGGCGGCACGCTGCGGGTCAGGCGTGGCAGTAGGTAGACGATGGTCATGGTCAGCGCCACCAGGCCGAGCATCAGGTACAGCGGGCTGCCGCTGAGCCAGGTTTCACCGGCTTTGAAGTGCTCCAGTTGGGCCAGGGCGATGATGATCGCCAGGCCGTTGACGAAGCCGAGCATCACCGAGTGCGGCACCATGCGGATCAGCTTGCCCAAGCGCAGCAGGCCGAAAATGCTCATCAATAGCCCGCCCAGCAGCACGGTGGCGAGCAGGTATTGCACGCCGTGCTCAACCACCAGCGCGACGATCACCACTGCCATCGAGCCGGCGGCACCGGAGACCATGCCCGGCCGGCCGCCGAACAGCGCGGTCAGGGTGCAGATAATAAACGCGCCGTAGAGCCCCATCAGCGGGTTGAGGTGAGCCACCAGGGCGAAGGCGATGCACTCGGGCACCAGGGCGAAGGAACTGGTGAGCCCAGCGAGGACATCGCTGCGCAGGTGTTTGCTTTGCATGGGGTTTCGCTGGGTCGGCAGTGGGGCAGGGGCGGGCATGCTACGGCGTTGCCGCTACGCATGCCAGTCGGCGGCCTCAGGCCTTGAGCAGGACTGCGACCTCGGCGCTGCTGAGCACCTTGCCGACCGACACCACCTTGTCGTCAATCACCAGGGCCGGCGTGGACATCACACCGTGGGCGGCGATGGCGGCGAAGTCGGTGACTTTCACCACCTCGGCAGTCAGGCCGAGATCGTGCAGGGCAGCCTTGGTGTTGTCGGTCAGGGTGACGCACTTCTTGCAGCCGGAACCGAGGATTTTGATGATCATGGGCAGCTCCACAGGTCAGATAAACAGATAGGCAAAGGCATTGAACAGATAGCCGATCAGCACGATGCCGACCACCACAATGGTGAAGAACAGCGCCAGCAGCGGCGCCTTGATCACCTTCTTGAGCATGATCAACGAGGGCAGCGACAGTGCCGTGACCGCCATCATAAAGGCCAGCGCAGTGCCCAGGCCGACGCCCTTGGCGACCAGGGCCTCGGCAATCGGCAGGGTGCCAAAAATGTCGGCATACATGGGCACGCCAACCAGAGTCGCCAGTGGCACCGACCACCAGTTGGCCTGGCCCAGCAGCGACTCGATCCAGGCCGCCGGAATCCAGTTGTGGATGGCCGCGCCGATGCCGACGCCAAGCAGCACATACAGCCACACCCGGCGGAAAATATCGCTGACCTGCGCCCAAGCAAATTGCGCCCGGTCACGCCGGGTCAGTTGCTCCTGGGGGATGTCGAGCACCGGGCTGTGCAGGACGAACGCTTCGATGTAACGCTCCATCTTCGCCCGGCCGATCAGTGTGCCGCCCAGCACGGCCAGCACCAGGCCGACCAGCACATAGGCCAGGGCAATCGACCAGTTGAAGATGCTCGCCAGCAAAATCACCGAGGCCAGGTCCACC
>DAITLT010000129.1:0-8576 GCA_036835505.1 Pseudomonas sp. | reverse complement strand
GCGACGTCTGGGAACACGCCTACTACATCGACTACCGCAACCTGCGTCCGAAGTATGTAGAAGCGTTCTGGAACCTGGTGAACTGGGACTTCGTGGCGCAGAACTTCGCCGCCTAAACCCTTGGCCGCTACCTCTGGGTGGCGCGCTAAAAACAAAAAGCCCGCATCCATGGATGCGGGCTTTTTGTTTGGCTGTGACGCGGTGGCGGGCGGCGGCGCTGTGCGCCACGCCCCCTGCTCGTTAGGCCTTGACCGGTTTGACCCGGAACCAGGCGGCGTACAAGGCCGGCAGGAACAGCAGGGTCAGCGCCGTGGCCACCACCAGGCCGCCCATGATCGCCACCGCCATCGGCCCGAAGAACACGCTGCGCGATAGCGGGATCATCGCCAGCACCGAGGCCAGGGCGGTCAGCACGATGGGCCGGAAGCGCCGTACCGTGGCACCGACGATCGCATCCCACTGATTGATGCCCTCGCCGATGTCCTGCTCGATCTGGTCCACCAGAATCACCGAGTTACGCATGATCATCCCCGACAGGGCGATGGTGCCGAGCATGGCGACAAAGCCAAACGGCTGCTGAAACACGATCAGGAACAGACACACGCCGATCAGCCCCAGCGGCGCAGTGAGGAACACCATGGCCGACAGCGAGAAGCTCTTCAACTGCAGCATCAGCAGGGTCAGCACCACCAGAATAAACAGCGGCACCCCGGCATTCACCGAACTCTGGCCCTTGGCCGAGTCTTCCACGGTGCCGCCGACATTCACCTCGTAGCCCTGGGGCAATTCGGCGATCAAGGCCTGCAGGGTTGGATTGATCTGCTTGACCAGGGTTGCCGGCTGCTCCTTGCCGTAGATGTCGGCACGCACGGTCACCGTTGGCTGGCGGTTGCGATGCCAGATCACCCCCTCTTCAAAACCGTATTCCAGGGTGGCGACCTGGGACAGCGCCACACTCTGGCCGTTATCGGTCGGAATCGACAGACTCGACAGTTGCGACAACTCACGGCGATCGGCGGCACTGCCGCGCTGCATGATTTCGATCAGCTCATTGCCTTCGCGGAACTGGCTGACCGCACTGCCGGACAAGGCGCTCTGCAGGAAGCGCGACAGGTCCGAGGTATTCACCCCCAGAGCCCGCGCGCGATCCTGGTCGATCAGCAGACGCACCACCTTGCTCGGCTCCTCCCAATCCAGATGCACATTGGTCACATGGGGATTTTCGCGCACCTTGGCCGCCACCTCGCGGGCCAGTTTGCGCACCACCTCGATATGCTCCCCCGCCACTCGATACTGGATCGGGTAGCCCACGGGCGGGCCGTTTTCCAGGCGCGACACCCGGCTGCGCAAGGTTGGGAACTGAGTGTCGAGGGTCTTGATCAGCCAACTGCGCAGGACTTCGCGATCGGCCACCGATTTGGTCAGCACCACAAACTGGGCGAAGCTGGCAGAGGGCAACTCCTGGTTCAGCGGCAGGAAGAAGCGCGGCGAGCCGGCGCCGACGTAGGCCACGTAATTGACGATGCCGTCGTGCTCCTTGAGCATGCCCTCCAGGCGCTTGACCTGCTCGTTGGTGGCGGTCAGCGAGGCGCCCTCGCTGAGCTTGAGGTCAACCAGCAGCTCGTAACGGCCCGAAGCCGGGAAGAACTGCTGCGGGACAAAACGGAACAGCGCAATCGAGGCGATAAACAGCCCCAGGGTGAGCAGAATCACCATGCGTCGACGGCGCACGCACCAATCCACCACCTCGCGCACGCGCAAGTAGAACGGCGTGGCATAGGGATCATGGCCACCCTCGCTGCCGCCATGTTTGGCCGCGTGCTGCTTGGCCAGATCCGGCAGCAGGCGCTTGCCCAGGTAGGGCACGAACACCACCGCGGCAATCCACGAGGCCAACAGGGCGATGGTCACCACCTGGAAGATCGAGCGGGTGTATTCGCCGGTGCTGGAGTTGGCTGTGGCAATCGGCAAGAAGCCGGCGGCGGTAATCAGGGTGCCGGTCAGCATCGGAAACGCGGTACTGGTCCAGGCATAGCTGGCGGCGGTCAGGCGGTCGAAGCCCTGCTCCATTTTGATCGCCATCATCTCCACCGCGATGATCGCATCGTCCACCAGCAAGCCGAGGGCCAGCACCAGCGCGCCGAGGGAGATCTTGTGCAGGCCGATGCCCAGGTAATACATGCTGGCAAAGGTCATGGCCAGCACCAACGGGATCGACAGGGCGACCACCATGCCGGTGCGCATGCCGAGTGAGAAGAAACTCACCAGCAGGACGATTACCAGGGCTTCGGCGAGCACGCGAACGAACTCGCCAACGCCGACTTTGACCGCCGCCGGCTGGTCAGACACCTTGCTCAACTGCATGCCGGCCGGCAGGGTTTCCTGCAGGCGGGCGAACTCTTTCTCCAGCGCCTCACCGAGCACCAGAATGTCGCCGCCGCTCTTCATCGACACGGCAATGCCGAGGGCGTCCTCACCCATAAAGCGCATGCGCGGCGCGGCCGGATCATTGAAGCCGCGCTGCACATCACCCACATCGCCAACGCGGAAGGTGCGATCACCAACGCGAATCGGGAAGTCGCGGATTTCCTTGACGCTCTCGAAGTTGCCCGACACCCGCAGGCGTACACGGTCGGTTGGCGTCTCAAAGAAGCCCGCCGCGGACACCGCATTCTGCTTGTCCAGCGCCTGCTGCACGGCCACCAGTGGCACACCGAGGGTGGCCAGCTTGGCGTTGGACAGCTCGACCCAGATCTTCTCGTCCTGCAGGCCAATCAGCTCGACCTTGCCCACATCCTTGACCCGCTGCAGTTGCAACTGCACCCGGTCGGCGTAGTCCTTGAGCACGGCGTAGTCGAAGCCCTGACCGGTGAGCGCATAGATATTGCCGAAGGTGGTGCCGAACTCGTCATTGAAAAACGGTCCCTGCACCCCTTGTGGCAAGGTGTGGCGAATGTCGCTGACCTTCTTGCGGATCTGGTACCAGAGGTTTTCCATGTCGCTCGAGCGCATGCTTTCGCGGGCGACAAAGGTCACCTGGGACTCACCGGGACGCGAATAGGAGACGATGCGGTCGAAGTCGCCGGTTTCCATCAGCTTCTTTTCGATGCGCTCGGTGACTTGCTTGGACACCTCTTCGGCGGTGGCGCCCGGCCAGCGCACATTCACCACCATGGCGCGGAAGGTGAACGGTGGATCTTCGCTCTGGCCCAGCTTGGTGTAGGAAAACGCCCCCACCAGCGCCAGCAGGAGCATGAAATAACGCACGATCTGGCCGTTTTTCAGCGCCCAGGCGGAAAGGTTGAAATTCATCGAGGGTTACTCCTGCACCGCGAATTCAACCACCCGGTTATCGCGGTCCACCGGACGCACCCACTGCCCTTCACGCAATACCTGCACCCCGGCGGCCACCACCCAGTCGTTGGCGCTCAAGCCTTCCAGCACCGGCACGCTATGTTCGCCGTAGGCACCAATGCGCACCGGAGTGCGCACCAGCTTGGAGGTTTTCGGCTCGACCACCCAAACATAGGGCGCGCCATTTTCCGCGGTCAGGGCCGACAGAGGCACCGCCAACGGCACCTCGCCGGCCACCCGGATAAACACCCGCGCACTCTGTCCAAGCTCCGCCGACACCTTGCCCTCGGTAAAGGCCACCCGCGCCGCAAAGGTACGCGACAACGGGTCAGCCGACGGTGCCAACTCACGAATCCGCCCAGGGAAGCGCTCGCCGGCCTGGGACCAGAGCTCCACTTCCACCGGCTGGCCAACCTTGACCCGCTCCAGGTCCTGCTCCGGCAGGCTGATCAACACTTCCCGCTCGCCGGCCGCGGCCAGGGTAAACACCGGCTGGCCGGCGGCCACCACCTGCCCGGCCTCAAGCATGCGCTTGGCGATCACACCATTTTGCGTGGCCCGCAGCACGGCGTAGCCGGCCTGGTTGTTGGCCACGTTGAACTCGGCCTGGATCTGCTGCAGACGGGCTTCGCCGGAGCGATAGAGGTTTTCCGCGTTGTCGTACTGCGAGCGACTGATCAGTTGGCGCTCCATCAGCTTCTTGTAGCGATCACGCTCGGTGCGCACCAACTGCAAATTGGCCTGGGCGGCACGCACCTGAGCCTGGGCGGCCTCCAGTTGCAGACGCACGTCCTGCGGGTCCAGTTCGGCCAGGGGCTGGCCGGCCTTGACCCGATCACCGACATCCACCAGGCGCTTGGCCACCTTGCCGCCGATGCGAAAGGCCAACTCGGATTCGAGCCGGGCGCGCACTTCACCGGGGTAGGTGTCCAGCAACTCGGCCGCCGGCAACGGGTGTACGACCATGGCGGGACGCGCCTGGGGCCGCACCTCTTCGGCGCCCCCGCAGGCGACCAGGAGGGTTATCAGGGTTGCAGGCACAGCGAGGGGCAAGAGATGGCGAAACATGATGATCGACCTTCCGCGAAGAACGCTTGGTATTTTTTGTATTTGGAATAATTACACTGGCGAGTATAGTAAAAATAGAAAACTCATCAGTCCAGTATTAAAAAGCACAATGTCCAACAAACTGTTACCACCCAACGGCCCCGGCCGGCCGAAGGACCCGGCCAAACGCAAAGCCATCCTCGAGGCGGCGGAAACCTTGTTTCTGCGCAACGGTTATGACGGTAGCAGCATGGATGCCATCGCCGCCGAGGCCGGCGTCTCCAAGCTCACGGTGTACAGTCATTTCACCGACAAGGAGACCCTGTTCGCCTTCGCCGTGAAATCCAAGTGCGAGCAGCAAATACCCGAATTGTTATTTGAATTGCCGCCTGGCGTGCCGATCGAGACCGCGCTGCTGAACATCGCCCGCGGCTTTCATCGGCTGATCAACAGTGCCGAATCGATCGAGCTGCACCGGGTCCTGATCACCCATGGCGTGCATGACCCGAAGATCTCCCAGACCTTCTACGACGCTGGCCCCCAGCGCCTGACCGACGGCATGGAGCAACTGTTGAAACAGGCCACCCAGGACGGTCAGTTGCTGGTGAGCAACCCGCAGGTGGCGGCCGATCAGTTCTTCTGCCTGGTCAAGGGCGGCTGCAATTTCCGCCTGCTGATCGGCTGCGGCGCCCTGCCCAGCGAGGAACAACAGCAAGCCCAGGTGAGCGCCGCTGTAGAGCTGTTCGTGCGCGCTTACCGGCCCTAAGCGCAGCCCATCAGGCCTTAAGCGCCTTCTTGGTGTAGATGTCGTAGCGACTGGACTTGCCCTCCAGCACATAGCTGGGTTTACCGCCTTCGATGCACGGCGCCTTGCGCGGGCGCTTGACCACCACCCGATGGCTGGCCAGGGTCAGGGCCGCCGCCAGCAGGGCCGGCGCGTCAAGGTCATCGCCCACCAGCGGGCGAAACAGGCGCATCTCCTTTTTCACCAGGGCGCTCTTGTCGCGATGGGGAAACATCGGATCGAGGTAGATCACCTGCGGTGGCGCATCCGTCCAAGCCTCCAGCAGCTCGATGGCATTGCCTTGCAGCAGGCGCATTTGCGCCACAATCGGCGCCACCTCGGCGCTCTGCCGGGCCCGTGCCAGGCCGTCCTCCAGCAACGCGGCAATCAACGGCTGACGCTCGATCAGGGTCATGTTGCAACCCAGGCTGGCCAGCACAAAGGCATCACGGCCCAAGCCGGCAGTGGCATCCAGTACCTGCGGACGCACTCCCGACTGCACCCCGACCGCCTTGGCGATCATCTGTCCGCTGCCGCCACCGAATAGACGCCGATGGGCCACCGCCCCCTCGACAAAATCCACTCGCACCGCACCCGGCGCCTTGGCCCCCAACTCGGCAAACTGCAACCCCTCGGCGCCCAACTGCAAGGCAAAGTCGGCATCTGCATGCTCTTGCAAGCCCAGGCGCTCGGCCCAGCGCGCCAACGCCGGCTGATAGGCCGGTTCCAGGGCTTGCAGGGTGATTATGTCGCTATACCGCTCGTCGCTCATCGCTACCCATGCTCAAAAAGTGTTCAATCCGCCTGCATGACGGCCGATAACCAGCTAAAGCGGCATTCTGCCAGACCCGGCACTTTGCAGCCGCATCGAGTTCGTCATGTTTGAGCCCATTTCCGCGTCACGCTCGACCTTCCCCGCGTTGCGCCGGCACGAGCCTGAGCCGCCGGTATCCGCCGAAGTGGCACAGTCGCTGGACTATCAAATCCTGCGGCGCACCCTCGATCCCGACAGCGAGATCCGGGTCAGCGAGGCTCCGTCCGTCAGCACCGGCCAGGCGCCTGGCAGCACGGTCAGCAGTGCCGCCAGCACGTCCGCAAGCAGCACAAGCAACCTCAGCAGCAGCGCCACGCTCCAGCAGAGCCAGCTCAACGTCAGCCTCGGCAGCGCCGCCAACCCGCAACCCGTGCAGCAAACCGACCCGCTGGTGCTTGATCTGGCCGGCAACGGCTTTGCCACCCGCGGCCTGGACGATGCCGTGCGCTTCGATCTGAACGGCGACGCTCGAGTGGAATCGATTAGCGCCCCCACTGGCGACGACGCCCTGCTGGCCCTTGATCGCAATGGCAATGGACGCATCGACAGTGGCAAGGAGTTGTTCGGCGACCAGCATGGCGCCAGCAACGGTTTTGCCGAACTGAACAAGTACGATGACAACCGCGATGGCCGCATCGACCAGCAGGATCGGGTATTCGAGCAACTGAGCCTGCTGCGCTTCGACGCCCAGGGCCGCCAACAGCAGCAAAGCCTCAGCGAGGCCGGGGTCAGCGCCATCCACCTGCAGGCGCAGAACGTCAAGCAGGCCCTGGGCGCCTACGATGCAATCGCCCAGATCGGCCGCTTCGAGTTTGCCGACGGGCGCAGCGGCCAAGCCGCCGATCTGCTGCTGGCCAGCCGTCAGGCGTAAAGATCGAGACCGAGCACTTCGGCGCTGTCACCTTCGACGGTGAAGCTGGCGGTGCTGCCGTAGCTGGCCAAGGCCTGACTGGCCTTGTTGCTTAGCCCACGGGCAAACACCAGCTCCTGGCGCGTCGCCTGGCTGTCACTGCTGGCATTGCCGGGCTGCACGCGGCGCGGTTGCGCGACCGTCTCAAGCCCCTGACTGCTGGCCGGACTGGCCGGCAGCTCACGGCGCTGCTCCTGCTCGCGCTGAATCTCGCGCAGCGGCGTAACCGCAGCGCCCGGACGGCTGCTGCGATCAAGCGAAGAGAACGAAAGAGGACTGTCGATACGCATTGCTTAGCGTTCTACCGGCACGTTCAGGGGAGTGTTCAAGCTCAATCTAGCGGCAGCACCGGGCCGTGGCAATTGGCCAGCGAGCGAAGCCTGACTGCAACGGACAGAAGGTCTCACTGCGGGGCCTTGGGCGTCGCCACTTTGTCGCGCAGATACACCGGCAGGGCCATATCGGCTGGCAGCGCTTCGCCACGCGCCCAGGCAAAGGCCGCCAGGGCCAGCAGGTCCTGGGCATGGGGCAAGAGCACCTGGGGTTCACCCTGAGCCAGAACCGGCAAGCGACCGGCATAGCTGCCCCAGCCTGTGCCCGCGGCATACCAGTCGCCGACTGCGCCCGCCGGCAAGCGCGCCTGCTCGGGCGGTAGCACCGCCTCCTCGCCGAGCAGGCGCATTTCGCCCTGCGCGGCGCGGTAGCAGCCCCAATACACCTCATCCATGCGCGCATCGATGGCCGCCGCCACCTGCTGCGCGCCCTGCTCACGCAACGCGCGCTGGGCCAGCACGGCCAGGGTCGAGACCGGCAACACCGGCCGCTGCAGGGCAAACGCCAAGCCCTGGACCACGCCGATGGCAATCCGCACGCCGGTAAAAGCTCCCGGCCCACGACCGAAGGCAATGCCATCCACGGCCGACAAGGCAATCCCGGCCTCGGCCAGCAGTTCCTTGATCATCGGCAGCAGGCGCTGGGCGTGCAGGCGCGGGATCACCTGGTAATGGCTAAGCACCTTGCCGTCGTGCAGCAAGGCAACGGAGCAGGCTTCGGTAGCGGTATCCAGGGCCAGCAAGGTGGTCATTGGGGCAATCCGGTCAGGCAAAAAAGGGCATGCAGTATAAACACCAACGGCCCGCAAGCGGGCCGTTGGTTCAACCAGGCAGGGTCACTCAGCTCAGAGCGGCCAGGACCTTGGCGGTGATCTCGTCAACCGAGCCGACGCCAGCAATGGCGCTGTACTTCGGCGTGCCGTCGACGGCCGCCAGCTTCTGGTAGAAGTCCACCAGCGGCTTGGTCTGCGAGTGATACACGGACAGGCGATGACGCACCGTCTCTTCGGTATCGTCCTTGCGCTGCACCAGCTCTTCACCGGTTTCATCGTCCTTGCCAGCCACTTTCGGCGGGTTGTAGACCACGTGATACACCCGGCCGCTGGCCTCGTGTACCCGACGACCGGCAATGCGCTGGACGATTTCTTCGTCATCAACAGCGATTTCAACCACGTTGTCGATGACCACACCGGCGTCCTTCAAGGCTTCCGCCTGGGGAATGGTGCGCGGGAAACCGTCGAACAGGAAGCCGTTGGCACAGTCGGGCTGGGCGATGCGTTCCTTGACCAGGTTGATGATCAGGCCATCGGAAACCAGGCCGCCGCTGTCCATGAT
>DAITLT010000128.1:0-8625 GCA_036835505.1 Pseudomonas sp. | reverse complement strand
TATGCCCTGGATTGCAAATCCAGTTAGCCCGGTTCGACTCCGGGTCGCGCCTCCAACATCTAAACCCCGCAGGCAACAGCCTCCGGGGTTTTTTGTTGCGTGCGCGTTAGGCGCATGGGCGTCTCTTGGCAGGCGATCGCCAGCACGCTGGCGCCTACAACGCCTGCCGGTGATGCCATGGGCGAAATTGCAGTGATTTGACCACCGGTTTGCACAGCCACTGACCAGTCAATTGCATTCCAGCTGACCAAGCGTTTGCACTCGACTTGACCAGCGCACGCCGTAGTGACGACCGGCAGAAACCGGCCAGAAGCAGTCATTCCACATATCTAGTTCACATCCCCGCGATTGAGTCCTAGCAATGCTAAACGCCAGCATTGATGAAGTCTTGTGATCAGAGACGGTCGTGGAGAGAGTCGCTAAGATCAGGTGATTTTGCGAAGTGAGTTGCGCATGACAATCCTCTACAAGTACTACAGCTACGCTGGCGGCAAAGCCGCTCTCAAAAGCCAGAACCTGGGCTTTCGGAAACCCGAATTCTTCAACGATCCTTTTGAGCTGACAGCTCTGTCTAACAGCGTCGGCCCTATCAGTAAGCAGGAAACGCTGAAAAGAAGAATCGATCAGCTCAAAGACCAGGTGGCCATCCTTTGCCTAACACGCAGCGCGGTAAATCCGTTGATGTGGGCCCATTATGCAGATCAGCATCAAGGGTTTGTGATTGGCTACGATACCTCAGGCCCGTTTCTCAACTCGCCCGAATACAACCTAATCACTGTCGACTCGGGTGATGTCCTGTACACAAACACGAAAACACCATTTGCTTTGAACCCAGAAAGCATGGAGGCCTTGAATGGGGTTTACCAGCACGCCATGGGATTAGAAGTAGCGGCTGACAGGGCCCTGGCAAGGCGACTCTTTTTGACGAAGCACGCGAGTTGGGTCTACGAAGAAGAGGTGCGAGTCGTCAAGAAGGTGTTGGACTGGACCCAGACGGTCGAGGATGATCAATCTGACCCGTTGCGTTCCTTTTACATGCTTACTAGAGACCTCGGGCCGGAGGAAATGCCCGGCGTAAATTTCGAGCCTGGTTACTTCGTCGCGCCCCTTAACGATAATGCTCGTGAGCTGTATTTGTTCAACCACAAAATGCCCATCCGAGAGGTGTACCTCGGAGCCCGCAGTACCTTTGTGAATGACCCAGAATTTGCTAGCACATTCCAGTTGCAATGCCAGGTATTCCAGTTAGATGTCAATCAGACGTCATGGAGCTTCGAAAAGCGCCAGCTAACCCTGGATGATGCCGAGGCCGACAGATCATGAATACTCTGGGTTGATCACTTTGGTGGAGCGACGTCTCGTGCAGCGCGTAGGATGGGTTGAGCGCAGCGATACCCATCATGCCGCCGATAAGGCTAGCGACCTTGGATACCTCTTATCCGCATTATCCAGTTGCGCCCCTGAAACAAAATATAAATGTGACATTACGCTGCATTTCTATTCCGTCTATTCAGCGATGATGGGTATCGCTGCGCTCAACGCCATCCTACAACGAGTTTCTTACCGGCCGCTTTTGGCCGGTTGTTGCCTGTCGCGACCGGCAGCAGTGGTTGTTCTCTGCCAGCTTGCCGGTCAAATCCAATGCAAATAACTGCTCAGGTCGAATGCAAGTGGGTGGGCAAGTCTGTGCCATTACCCACATGGGCAATGGCTACAGAGCCCTTCGTGCGCCGGCAATGGCCTACTCGCGGAAAAACACCTGCACCAGGTGATAGCCAAACTGGCTTTTCACCGGGCCATGCACCTCGCGCAGCGGTTTCTTGAAGATGATTTGATCGATGGCTTTGACCATCTGTCCGGGGCGCACTTCGCCCAAGTCGCCGCCGCGCTTGCCGGACGGGCAGGTGGAGAACTTGCGCGCCAGCACATCAAAAGCCTCGCCCTTGGCGATGCGCGCCTTGAGTTGTAACGCTTCGGCCTCGGTCTTGAGCAGAATGTGTCGCGCCATTGCTTTGGCCATGGGGGTGTCTCCTGAAAAAATGCTCGCCATTGTGCCAGTAATTGCCGGCGTTGGACGCAGCCATGGCACGCCGAACGGCCGCTCTGGGCGCGCCAATCTGGCCTAAGGTAGTAGACAGACTGCCGAAGGAAGCCCGTCCATGGACCTCACTGCAATGCTGAAAATCCTCGCCAGCCAGGACGGCTCCGACCTCTATCTGGCGACCGGCGCGCCGCCCTGCGCCAAGTTCAATGGGCTGCTCAAGCCGCTGTCGGCCGAACCCCTGAAACCCGGTGCGGTGACCCAGATCGCCGATTCGATCATGGACGCAGCCCAGCGTGATGAGTTCGAGCGCGAGCTGGAAATGAACCTGGCGATTTCCATCGCCAATGTCGGGCGCTTTCGCGTCAATATCTTCAAACAGCGCAACGAAGTGTCGATAGTGGCGCGCAATATCAAGATGGATATTCCCACCTTCGAGGACCTCAAGCTGCCGGAGGTTTTGCTCAAGACCATCATGGAGAAACGCGGCCTGGTGCTGTTTGTCGGCGGCACCGGCTCGGGCAAATCCACCTCCCTGGCGGCGCTGATCGATTACCGCAACCGCAACAGCGGTGGCCATATCATCACCATCGAAGACCCGATCGAGTACGTACACCGGCACAAGAAATCCATCATCAACCAGCGCGAGGTGGGGGTGGATACCCGCAGCTTCCACGCGGCCCTAAAGAACACCCTGCGCCAGGCGCCGGACGTGATTTTGATCGGCGAGATCCGTGACCGCGAGACCATGGAGCACGCCCTGGCCTTCGCCGACACCGGCCACCTGGCGATTTCCACCCTGCACGCCAACAACGCCAACCAGGCCCTGGATCGGATCATCAACTTCTTCCCCGAGGAGCGCCGCCCGCAACTGCTCAATGACCTGGGCAACAACCTCAAGGCGTTTGTCTCCCAGCGCCTGGTGAAAACCGCCGATGGCAAGCGTCGTGCCGCCGTGGAGGTGCTGCTGGGCACCCCAACCATTCGTGACCTGATCAAGCGCAACGACCTCTCCGAGATCAAGGAGATCATGGAGAAGTCGAAAAACCTCGGCATGCAGACCTTCGATCAGGCGCTGATTGAGCTGGTCAATGAAGGCGCCATCGACGAGGAGGAAGCGGTGAAAAACGCCGACTCGGCAAACAACGTGCGGCTCAAACTCAAGCTCTACCGGGAAGCCCCAAGCGCTCCCGTGGCCGCTGCGCCCGTGGCTGCGCCGGCTGCCAAGGCGGCGGATAGCGCCGCCTGGAGCATGGAGTTGAAGCTGGAAGAGATTGAAGTCGAGCTGCCGCCAGACGACCCTGGCCGCCAGGGTATTTGATTGTGCTGGCGCTCAGAACTGCAGTGGCTCCAGGTTGCAAAACAGCGCCAAGGCCTGGGGGTTGGCCAGGGCGTCGGTATTTTTTACCGGCTGGCCGTGTACCACGTTGCGTACCGCCAACTCGACGATCTTGCCGCTGATGGTGCGCGGAATATCCGCCACGGCGATGATCTTCGCCGGCACATGGCGCGGCGTGGTGTTGGCGCGGATGACCTGGCGGATCTCGGCTTGCAGCGTGTCAGTCAGTTCGATGCCCTCGCGCAGGCGCACAAACAGCACCACGCGCACGTCGTCGTCCCATTCCTGGCCGATGGCGATGGACTCCAGTACGGCCTCGATCTTCTCCACCTGGCGGTAGATTTCCGCGGTACCGATGCGCACGCCGCCGGGGTTGAGCACTGCATCCGAGCGGCCATGGATCAGCAGACCGCCGTGGGCAGTAATCTCTGCATAATCGCCATGGGCCCAGACGCCGGGGAAGGTGTCGAAGTAGGCGGCCTGGAACTTCGCACCATCAGGGTCGTGCCAGAAGCCCACCGGCATTGAGGGGAAGTGCTGGGCGCAGACCAGTTCGCCTTTCTCCTGCAGTACTGGCTGGCCGGCGTCGTTCCACACCTGCACATCCATCCCTAAGCCCTTGCACTGCAACTCGCCGCGCCACACCGGCAGCACCGGGTTGCCCAAGGCGAAGCAGGACACGATGTCGGTGCCGCCGGAAATCGACGACAGGCATAGGTCGCTTTTGATCTCGCGGTAGACGTACTCGAAGCTCTCGTGGGACAGCGGCGAGCCGGTGGACAGGATCGCCTTCAGGAGGCTGAGTTGGTGGCTGCTGCCGGGGCGTTCACCGGCCTTCTCCAGCGCCGCGAGATACTTGGCACTGGTGCCGAAGATGGAGATGGATTCGGCATCAATCAGGTCGATCAGTCGCTCGGGGCCTGGGTGAAACGGCGAGCCGTCGAACAGCACCAGGGTCGCGCCCAGGGCCAGGCCGGAGACCAGCCAGTTCCACATCATCCAGCCGCAGGTGCTGTAGTAGAACAGGGTGTCCTCGCGGGTCAGGTCGGTGTGCAGGCCCAGTTCCTTGACGTGTTGCAGCAGGGTGCCGCCGACGCCATGGACGATGCACTTGGGCACCCCGGTGGTGCCGCTGGAATAGAGGATATACAGCGGTTGCTCGAAGGCCACCGCAACAAACTCAGGCTCGCCGCCGGCCTGGTAGAAGTCATCCCACAACGCCACCTGAGCCTGGGTCTGGTAATCGCCGGCCTGTGCCTCAGGGCGGGCGTAAGGGACGACGAGCAGTTGAGTGAGTGACGGCAGGCGAGCGAGGATTTCATTGAGCTTATCGGTCAGGTCGATGGCCTTGCCGGCGTAGCGGTAACCGCCGCAGGCAATGAGCACCTTGGGCTCAATCTGGCCGAAGCGGTCGATCACGCCCTGGGTGCCGAAGTCTGGCGAGCAACTCGACCAGGTGGCGCCAAGGCTGGCGGTGGCAAGCATGCCGACCACGGTCTGCCAGGTGTTGGGCATAAAGGCCGCGACCCGGTCACCGACGCCGACACCCAGGGCCTTGAGTTGCTGTTGCAGGCCGGCAACATGGGCGGCCAACTCGGCATAGCTCAGTTGTTCCCGCGAACCGTCTTCGCCAATGGCAACCAAGGCCGGATGACCATCGCGACGGCGCAGCAGTTGCTCGGCAAAGTTCAGGGTGGCGCCGGGGAACCAGTGCGCGCTGGGCATGGCCGAGCCTTCCTGCAGCACGGCCGTGGCCGAAGTGCTAAAGCGGATCTCGAAGAAGTCGACAATCGCCTGCCAGAACGCCTCACGCTGCGCCACGCTCCAGGCATGCAGCGCCGGGTAGTCGGCCAGCGCCAGATCGTGGCGCTGGTTGATAAACCGGCGAAACGCCGTCATGCGGGAGGCGGCGATCCGGTCGGCGGAGGGCGTCCAGAGCGGTTGCGACATACGAGTTCCTTGTTTTTGCAGGTGCGGCCTTGGCCGCGATCAAGCGCTGTAGGATGGATTGAGACGCAGAACGTCGATACCCAGCGTGTCCGGGTTGATGGGTATCGCTGCGCTCAACCCATCCTACGGTTATATGGCCAATGGAGCGGGTTAATGGCCGAGCTTGGCGCGGGCGACACGGGAGCCATTGTTCCTGCCCAGTACGTTGCAGATGCGCTGCCCGGCGCTGACCAGCTGCTCTAGGTCGATACCGGTGTGAATCCCCAGGCCATTAAGCAGGTAGAGCACGTCTTCGCTGGCGACGTTGCCGCTGGCGCCCTTGGCATAGGGGCAACCGCCTAGGCCTGCGACCGAGCTGTCGAACACACTGATGCCTTCCAACAGACTGGCATAGATATTCGCCAGCGCCTGGCCGTAGGTGTCGTGGAAGTGCCCGGCGAGCTGGTCACGCGGAATCTCGCGGCCGACCACCTCGAACAAACGACGGGTATTGCCGGCGGTGCCGGTGCCGATGGTGTCGCCCAGCGAGACTTCGTAGCAGCCCATGGCGAACAGCTCCCTGGCCACGGCCGCGACCTGCTCCGGCGCCACATCACCTTCATAGGGGCAGCCGAGCACGCAGGACACATAGCCACGCACACGGATGCCGTGCTGACGGGCAGCATCCATCACCGGCACAAAGCGTTGCAGGCTGTCGCTGATCGAACAGTTGATGTTCTTCTGCGAAAAGGCCTCGGAGGCGGCGGCGAACACCGCCACTTCCTTGACTCCGGCGGCCAACGCATCCTCGAAGCCCTTGAGGTTCGGCGCCAGTGCCGCGTAGGTCACGCCTGGGCGCTGCTGGATCTGCGCAAACACCTCGGCAGAGCCGGCCATCTGCGGCACCCACTTGGGCGAGACAAAGCTGCCCACCTCGATATAACCGAGGCCGGCGGCGCTCAGGTCGTCGACCAAGCGCACCTTGTCGGCGACGCTGATCGGTTGTTTCTCGTTCTGCAGGCCGTCGCGCGGGCCGACTTCGACCAGGCGTACGTTGGTTGGCATGGACATGCATATCTCCAATTTATCGCGGCCAAGGCCGCTCCTACAAAAACGCGCAAGCCAATACACCGTAGCCCGGATGCAATCCGGGAAGCGGCGGCAAACCCACCCCGGATTGCATCCGGGCTACTCAGCAACGCGGCATGGGTCGTGGTGATGGGTATCGCTGCGCTCAACCCATCCTACGCGTGTAATTTTGTAGGATGGGTTGAGCCGCGCGATACCCATCAAAGGGTCTCTTCCAGCTCCACCAGCGCATTGCCTTCGCTGACCAGTTCGCCCTCGCTGCAGTAAAGCGCCTTGACGATACCGGCATGGGGCGCGCGGATGCTGTGTTCCATCTTCATCGCTTCCAGCACCACCAATGCGGCGCCGGCTTCAACGCTCTGACCGACCTCGACCAGCACCCGAACGATGCTGCCGTTCATGGGGGCGGTCAGGCCGCCCTGCTGGCTGTGGCTAGCCTCGGCTTCGGCAATCGGGTCAACCTTGCGCACTTCGCGCAGTTCGCCTTGCCATTCGATAAACAGCGCCGGGCCGCGGCGCAACAGCTGATGGCTGCTGAGCAAACCATCCTGCTTGTGCAGCAGACGCTCACCACTCAGGCTGTAGGTCGATTCGCCCGGCGTACGGCGCAGGCGCAACCAGTGACGTTCACCCTGACAACTCAGATGCAGGCTGACTTCCTGCAGCAGTCCCGCGCGCCAGCCAAGATTGCTGCTCCACGGCGAGTGCGGATCATCGCTACGCGGAGCGGGTATTTCGCTGAGCAGCATGGCTTCGCCGGCCAGCTGCCAGAAAGCTTCCGGCAGCGGCGTGGGGGCAGGGCGCAGCTGCGCTTCGTGGCGGCCGATAAAGCCGGTGTCCAGTTCGCAGGCGGCAAACGCCGGGTGAGCCAGCACGCGTTTGAGAAAACCGAGGTTGGTCTTGAAACCACCGACGGCGGTGTCATTGAGCATGCTCAGCAGGCGCAGGCGCGCCTCCTCGCGGTTCTCACCCCAGGCGATCAGCTTGGCCAGCATCGGGTCGTAGAACGGCGACACGCTGTCGCCCTCGACGATGCCGCTGTCCACCCGGCGGCCGGGGCCGGCGGCGGGTTCGCGGTACAGATTCAAGGTGCCGGAAGCGGGCAGGAAGTCCTGCTCGGTGTCTTCGGCATACAGGCGCACTTCGATGGCATGGCCAATCAGCGGCACCTGTTCCTGGGTGATCGGCAGCGCCTCGCCACGGGCCACACGGATCTGCCAGGCCACCAGGTCGAGGCCGGTAATCGCCTCGGTCACCGGGTGTTCCACCTGCAGACGGGTGTTCATCTCCATAAAGAAGAACTGGCCGCGGGCATCCAGCAGGAACTCCACGGTGCCGGCGCCGACATAGCCGATGGCTTGCGCGGCCTTGACCGCGGCTTCGCCCATGGCGCGGCGTAGCTCGGGGCTAAGTCCTGGAGCTGGCGCTTCTTCGACCACCTTCTGGTGGCGGCGCTGGATCGAACAGTCGCGTTCGTTCAGGTACAGGCAGTGGCCGTGCTGGTCGGCAAACACCTGGATCTCCACGTGGCGCGGTTGCAGCACGTATTTTTCCACCAGCATGCGCGCGTCGCCGAACGCCGATTGCGCTTCGCGCTGCGCCGATTGCAGGGCCTCGGCCAGCTCGCTTTCGCGCTCGACCACCTTCATGCCTTTGCCACCACCACCAGCGGCGGCCTTCAGTAGCACCGGGTAGCCGATCACCGCGGCGGCGGCGCGGAAGGTTTCCACATCCTGCGCCTCGCCGTGGTAGCCGGGCACCAGCGGCACGGCGGCCTGTTCCATCAGCGCCTTGGCCGCTGACTTACTGGCCATGGCATCCATGGCGCTGGCGGGCGGGCCGAGAAACAGCAGGCCGGCCGTCTCGATGGCGCGGGCAAAGCCGGCGTTCTCGGAGAGAAAGCCATAGCCCGGGTGGATGGCCTGGGCGCCGCTGGCCTTGGCGGCGGCGATCAGCTTGTCCACCAGCAGGTAGCTGTCTGCCGGCTTGGCGCCGCCCAGGTTTACCGCCAGATCGGCCTCGCGCACGTGGCGCGCGTCGCGGTCGATGGCGCTGTGCACCGCCACGGTACGGATGCCCATGGCCTTGGCCGTGCGCATCACCCGGCAGGCGATTTCCCCGCGGTTGGCGATCAGAAGTGTGGTGATCATCGATTCAACTCCGTTGTCGCGAGGGCGCACCTGTAGGTTGGGCTGAGCTGCGCGAAGCCCGACATGGGACCGGAATG
>DAITLT010000127.1:0-8876 GCA_036835505.1 Pseudomonas sp. | reverse complement strand
GGCAGCAGCCACAAGGCACCGAACATGTTCCACAGCAACATGAAGGTCAGCATCAGGCCCATGTCGGCCTGGAACTTGATGGCCGAGAAGATCCAGGTCGCCACCCCAATCGCCAGGCACAGACCGGTGAACAAGACCGCCTTACCCGTGGACTTGAGGGTCTCGTAGTAAGCCTCTTGCAGAGTCAAACCGGCACGCAGGAAGCTCTCCAGACGGCTGTAGATGTAGATACCGTAATCCACCCCGATACCCACGCCCAGGGCAATCACCGGCAGGGTCGCCACCTTGACGCCGATGCCGAGGAAGGCCATCAGGGCGTTGCCCAGTACCGAGGTCAGCACCAGCGGCAGGACGATGCACAGGGTCGCGGCAAACGAGCGGAAGGTGATCATGCACATGCTGGCCACGCAGATGTACACCAGAATCAGCACGGTCAGTTCGGACTGCTTGATCACCTCGTTGGTGGCCGCTTCGATACCGGCGTTACCGGCGGCCAGGAGGAACTTACGCTGGTCGTTGTCGTGCTCCTTGGCGAACTTCTGCACCGCCTTGACCGCGCTGTCGAGGGTTTCTGCCTTGTGGTCGTTGAGGAACACCAGCACCGGCGCCAGGGAACAATCGGTGTTGTACAAACCATCGGCACGGGAGATGGAGTTGTTCAGTACGTCCTGGTTACGCGACAGGGTTTCCCATTTCAGGTTGCCCTCGTTCATGCCCTTGATCACCTGCTTGGACACGGTGACCAGCGAGATGGCCGATTGCACGCCAGGGGTGTTCTCCATGGTCCACATCAACTCATCAATCGGCGCCATGGTGTCATAGGTCGAGCAACCTTCGGCCGAGGTTTTGACCATGACCACCAGCACATCGGAGCTGGTCGAGTAGTTGTTGATGATGAAGCCATTGTCATTGTTGTAGCGCGAATCCGGACGCAGTTCCGGCGCACCCTGGTCGAGGTCACCGATCTTGAGATTCTGGCCGTACCACAAGCCGCCGGCAAAACCGGCCAGGGCAATTACCACCGAAATCGGCGCCACCACCGGATGGGCAAAGTTCGACAGAAAACGCCAGAACGGATGGTTGGGCGCGGCGGCGTCCTTCTTGCTGCGCTCGATGGCCTTCTTGCTGATGCCCAGGTAGGAAATGGCAACCGGCAGCAGGATCAGGTTGGTAAAGACGATCACGCCCACACCGATCGAGGCACCGATGGCCAGTTCACGGATCACCCCAATGTCCATGATCAGCAGGGTAATGAAGCCGACGGCATCCGCCAGAATCGCAATCATGCCCGGCAAAAACAGCTGACGGAACGTGCGCCGTGCGGCGGTCAGGGCGTTATCGGCATTGCTTGAGTGCAGGGCGATACCGTTGATTTTCTGTACGCCGTGGGAAATACCGATGGCGAAAATCAGGAACGGCACCAGCATCGAGTAAGGGTCGATACCAAAACCCACCAGATGCATCAGACCCAGTTGCCAGATCACCGCCACCAGGGTGGTGGTCAGCACGGCAATGGTGCTGCGCATGCACCAGGTAAACCAGTACAGCAGCACCCAGGTGATGCCGAAGGCGATGGCGAAGAACATCACCACCATCATCAGGCCATCGATCAGGTCACCGACCTTCTTGGCAAAACCGACAATGTGGATTTTCACATTGGGGTTCTGCGCCTCGAATTTGACCCGGACCTTCTCCTCCAGCAGATGGGAGAACTGCTGGTAGTCGATCTTGATCAGCTTGCCCTGGTCTTGCGGGTCGGGAAACGACTCCAGCAGCGGCACATCGATAATGCTCGATTTGAAGTTGTTGGCCACCAGACGGCCAACCTGGCCGGACTTGAGCACGTTGTTGCGCAACTCATTGAGGCTGTCGGCGGTGCCGTTGTAGGTCTGCGGGATCACCTCACCGCCGGCAAAACCTTCTTCGGTCACTTCGCTCCAGCGCACGTTCGGCGTCCACAGCGACTTGAGGCCGGAACGATCCACGCCGGGGATGTAGAACACCTCGTCGTTGATCTGCCGCAGGGTCTCCATGTACTCCTTGGAGAAGATGTCGCCGTCTACCGCCTCAACGGAAATACGCACGCTGTTGCCAAGGTTGGCCAGATCGTTGCGGTGCTCCATCATGTTTTTAATGAATGGATGCTGCAGCGGAATCATCTTTTCAAAGCTGGTCGAAGGCCGTACCTGCAACGCCTGATAGCCGAGAAAAACACTGACCAGCAGACAGATCAGAATCACTGCCGGCCGGTTGTTGAAAATCAGGCGCTCAAGAAAGGTCGCCTTGTCCTGGTGATGGTTACTCATCGCGTTTATACCCTATCAAGCCCGGCTTATTGTTGTGGCGCGGTGCCAGTTGGCGTAGCGACATGCACGCCGCCCTGGCCTACCAGAATCAAATTGCCTTTTGCATCCGCACTGACGGCGGACAGAGACAAGCGATCGGCACGGTTGATTACCGCGAAGTTATGGCCCTTGTCGGTGCTCTTGAGCACGCTACCACCATGGCCGACCACGACGACTGAGCCGTCCTTGAGTACGGCGCCATTGGACAGGCCGAACTCCAGCCGGCCGGCGGCGCCCTTCAGCTCGACTTGTTGCCAGGTTGCACCGAAGTCGGCCGAGCGAAACATATGTCCGCGCAGGCCATAGACCAGAAGGCCGCCCGCCTCGCCGGTGCCCAGGGCGCCAAACAGCGAACCCTCGTAAGGCCCCTCGACGGTTTCCCAGGTTTGCCCCCAGTCGCCGGAGCGGTACATGCCGCCCATTTCACCAACGACAAACAGGCCCGAGTCTTTGACTTCAGTGATCGCGTTCAGATGGTGCTGGTCTTCGTTGTCCAGGCGCTCGCTGACATCTTCCCAGTTCGCGCCGCCATCGCTGGTGGCCAGCAAGGCGCCATAGGCCCCAACGGCAAAGCCCTGCTCGGCATTCTTGAACCAGATGTCCAACAAGGGCGCTTCGCGCTCCAGGTCGATGAATTGCTCAGCCCAGGTCATGCCGCCGTCTTCGGTGGTCAGAATCAAGGCATCGTGACCGGTTGCCCAGCCCTTCTTGGCATCGATAAAAAACACCGAGGTCAGCATCTGCCGGGTCGGCACCTTGGCCTGCACCCAGGATGCGCCATCGTCGTCCGAATACAGGATATGCCCGCGATCACCGACCGCCACCAGGCGTGCGCCGGCATGGGCGACATCCAGCAACAGGCTCTCGACAGCCTTGGCCGAATCAATCGAGTACACCGCGGCGGCCGCGGTCTCAGCCGCCAACAGCGGCGCAGCAGCAAATGGCAAAACCGACAGCACACCGCAAAGCGAAAGCGCCTTGACCAGTGGCGAGTGGAAGCGGAACGCTGGCGTGTGCATCAATGCCGCGCAAACACCAGACTGGGTGCGCCGCGAAACGGGCTCACTCATAGACCTTTCCCCCTGATTATTATTAGGTGCGCTACTTCAGCAGTAGGCCGCCTATGCTATCGAGCAATAGAAACGCCTGACAATCAGCGTGACGTTATGTTTTGTTACCCGCCCAAGCCAAGACCCTTGCGCCAGAGCGGCTCACCAATGCAAAAAGGCCGCTACGAATGAGCGGCCTTTTTACTATATCCAACGCTTAACGAGTACCGCGACGACGCAGGGCAGCCGGCTTGAAGTAGCCGTCATCCGGCAACGGCTGGCTGAAGTCGATGGTGCTCGACTCTTCGCTGTCCAGGTTCTGCACATGGTAGCGACGGGCTTGCAGGTCGTGGAACACATCCAGCGCCGTCCAGGTGGTCGGCAGCTCGTAGAAGTTCTTCAGATAAGCAACCGAAACGCGCCACAGATCGCCACGGCCATCGTATTGGTCAACTTCTGCAGCCTGCCAGCTATCCTCGTCGAGGAACAGCACACGCTTGGAATAGATGTGCCGCGCGCCAGCCTTCAGCTTGCCCTCGACCACCCAAACACGGTGCAGTTCCCAGCGAGTCAGGTCAGGGTTCAAGTGGCCCACCTGCAGCAGATCCTTGTATTTCACCCCGGCAGCCGTGACCTTGTAGTTGTTGTAAGGAATGTAGACTTCCTTCTTGCCTACCAACTTCCACTCGTAACGATCCGGAGCACCGTTGAACATATCGGTGTCGTCCGCGGTACGCAGGCCATCGGCAGCCGAAATCGGCGTGTCGTAGGCCAGGTTCGGCGCACGCCGCACGCGGCGTTGACCGGCGTTATAGCCCCAGGCCTGACGCGGCTCTTTCACCTGATCGAGGGTTTCGTGAACCAGCACCGCACCACCGGCCAGACGCGCCGGGCTCTTGGTGAACGACAGGTAGTCGAACAGGGTGTTGTTCAATTCAGCAGCCGAACCCTTGGGGTTGTAGAAGCGGAACAGGGCTTCCTGTTGCGAGGTCACCGGCGTGTAGTCGCCGTTACGCTGCACGGCCACTTCCGAGGCACGGCGCACGATATAGCTGCCGCGATAGCGGGCAACGTGGTTCCACAGCGCCTCGACACCGTTTTGCGGAATCGGGAACGGCACGCCACCGAAGGCATCAACAAAACCGTTACCGCCCTCAACCAGCTTGGCGTTTACCGCGTTCTTCGCGGTGTTGTCATACACCCACTGCGGCGCCGAACCGGAGCGGCGAGTCGGGTAGACCGGCAAGCGGAACGAATTCGGGTAGGCATTGAACAGAGCAATCACACCAGGGGTCAGGTTGGCCTTGTACTGATCCAGATTGGCCTTGGTGATGGTGTACAGCGGCTTGTCTTCCGGGAAGGCATCCGGGTGGTGCTGGCCCGGCTTGGTGTAGCCGGCCGGCTTGCTGGTGAGACCACCAGTCCAGGCCGGAATGGTGCCCGCCGCGTTACCGGCTTTCTCGCCACCGAGCGGGGTGAGCGAGGTACCCAACTTGGCCGCTTCCTGAGGCGAGACCGCCGCCAGTGCGCTACCAGCAGACAGTGCCAAGGCAATCGCGGCACCCATCAGCGTGTGCTTTTTCAGCATCGTATTTCTCCGTGATAATTCAGCCACCGAAGGCCAGCAGGCCTTCGGCGTTCTTCTATTTAGGGATTAGAACGAGTATTTGACGTTAACGCCGACGTTGTCGCGGTCGCGGCCGGAGTTACTCTCACCGGCGCCCATAAACTCGGTGTACTGAAGCTCAGCTTCCAGGCTGCTCAGGTAGCTGGCACGCAGACCTACGGTGTAAGCCTTGCGATCTTCAATAAAGTTGCCGGTTTGGTGACCATTACCCTGGAAGTCATGCTTGAAAACAGTGAACGGCGACAGATTGACACCGGCATACACGTCGTTCCAAGTACCCGACAGCAGCATGGTGTAGCCGTAGGCATCACTGGTGGCGCAGTCCTGTTTTGCCATTGCTGCGTCGGTTGAATACGACGTATTGGCACGGCCAGCGATGCAACGCTCACCATTGACCGCCGTGTATTTCAAACTGTCTGCACGCAGGTGCTCAGAGGCCAGTTCAGCCACACCAAACAGGGAATCAAAGCTCAAGACATTGCCGAAGTTATGAATAGCACCCAGAGAAAGATTGAATGCCTCTACCCGGCGCGCATTACTCACTTGAGAATCGCGATTGATCTGCTGCCCAGCAATAATCGCAGCACCTTTATTGCCACCAAAATTGTTTGCCAGCGTACCGCCCTGCAAAACAAAATCACCCAGCAAATCATTAGTAGCAGAAATACCTACCGGCAGATTAGGCCGATAGGCCATCTCACCAAACACTGAGGTTTCACTTACGGTGGTATTAAAGCTAAGGCCGTACATGCGAATATCTTCAGCATACTCGCGCTTAGCCTGGGTAGAACCGAGCATATCGACCGTTGCAAAACCACCCGCCGTGCGCTGACAAGCAGCACTGAAGCCACCACCGCCACACAAAGCTTGAACAGCCCCGGAGCCAGTCAAAGCAACCAGATCAACGCCTGAATAGCCGTTAAGATCCGCATAAATTGTCGGCTCTTTAGCATGGTAATTTACAAGATACGCACCAAACTCAGTTGAATTCAGCTCCTCAGCAATATACTTAAGAGAAAACCCATACTGCCCATCATTTTTCGCATTTATATCCTGAGTTACATCAGCAACTTTCAACATGCTGCCATAGGATGTATTAACCCCATTCTGATAAAGACCGGCGGCCTGCACCTGAGCCAAAGCGCCAGGACCAAAAGCACCAGCCGCAATAGCGTTATATCCAGCAATTGCAGGAGACAATGCCGTCCCCGTAAAATCGTTATAGGCAGTATTACCACCCTCACCAAATAGATCCGTCTCAGAGAAGAACGTACCTACTGGATCAACAGCCGTTTCTTTAAAGTTAAACTGGTAGAAGGCATCCATCGACAAATTGTCAGTCAAGCCTACGCTAAAGTTCAGTGCTTCAATCGGAACCAGCACTTCTTTAAGCTCAGCACCTGGCAGACGGAACTTACCCGCGTCCACTGGATTGGTGGTATTCACGCCACCGCGATAGAACAGACCCTCGCCCCAGTTAAACACCTGCTTACCCAAACGCGCGGTAACCGGCTTCTCGGCAATATCCCAGTTGCCATAGATATAGGCATCGAGGATTTCCGCATCGCGACCAGCGGAGTGACGGGTGCCACGGGTAAAACTGTCATCTTTCGGCACATTCTGGCTTGGCTGATAAGCCAGACTGGTGTCGTAATAGTTATTGCGTTTATCCATGATCTGCGTGTCATAGAACGCCGTACCACGCACAAAGGCGCCGTAGTTCTGATAGGTCACTTCCAGATCGCTGGTGACCTTGAACACTTCGGAAACCAGGCCGGTATCGAAGTTGCGATTGCCGTCGTTGGTATTGATGTCGTTGTTGTTTTTGTCCTGCCCCTGTACGCGCCACAACTGGCCGTAGGACACGGTGGTATCGATGGCGCCGGCGACTTCGTCGTCGGCGAAGCTGAATTCCACAGCCTGCACTTGGCCGGCAACCAGCAACGGCAGCAGGCCGGCCAGGGCGAAACCTGCTTTCGCCGGAGCGAAACGCAACAAAGGCTTACGGGTGTTAATTTCCATCGAGTTCTTACTCCGCGGACAGATCACTTCTTTATTGAGCCCCAAGATGCTGAAGCCCTACCCGGTCGCACGCACGACGACCTTTTTGCTCGGCAGGACGTAAACGCCCTTAAACCACCCCATCTGCAACGGCACAGACCGGCTTTAGGGTTTGACAAAGGCAAGCATGATGCCAACCCGCCATCCACGAGCGTGCCTTGGTGGCAAAAAGTTCAAAAAAACCTGATTTTTTTTGTGACTGTACAGCCACCAACCAACGTCGTCGGCCCCGGCTATTCAAACGCACGTTTTGTCCTACAAATGGCCCAATTCGTCCCTCAGCGCGACGACGCCTCGGCAGACACATTCAGTAAACGAATTCAGCGTCAATCTAAATCAAGCGGCTATAAGCGCAAGTTTGGCTAGATCGGAAGCTGGCACTTCGGACAGGTAACAAAAAGTGTTACCTGTTGCGCGCAAGTAACACTTCCAGCCGGACTAAGAACCGCCCGGCCAGGGCTTAAGCCAGGCTCTTGCTGAGCACCTCGTAGACATCCGCAGACAGCTCACCCGAACTGAGGATGCGCTGCAGTTGCGCCTGCATCAGGGCCTGGCGGGCGCTGTCGTATTTGCGCCAACGGGTCAGTGGCGCCAGCTGCCGGGAGGCGATCTGTGGGTTGCTGGCATTCAGGCTGATCACCTGATCGGCCAGGAAGCGATAGCCTGAGCCGTCCGCCGCGTGGAAGTTGACCAGGTTCTGCCCGGCAAAGGCGCCGATCAGCGCGCGTACCTTGTTGGGATTTTTCAGGGTGAAGGCCGGGTGCGCCATCAACGCCTGAACCCGCTGCAAACCACCTGGCAAACCGCTGGCCGCCTGCACGCTAAACCACTGGTCCATCACCAACGGGTTGTCTTTGAAGTGCGCGGCAAACTCGGCCAGGGCCTGGGCCTTTTCCGCCTCGAACGGCGAGTTGACCAGCACCGCCAGCGCCCCCAGGCGCTCGGTCATGTTGTCACAGGCGCCGTATTGCTCAAGGCAGGCGGCCAACACTTGCGCACGCTCGCTAAGCATCAAATAGGACAGCGCGATGTTCTGCAGACTACGCCGGGCAAAATGCTCGGCCTGCGCCACATAGACCGTGCCGCGTGAGGCCACGCGATTGTCCTGATAGCGCTGCCACAGGGGTTCGAACAAGGCCTCAGCCAGTTGCCGGCGGGCAAACTCGCGCGCGGTGTGAATGGCGTCAACATCCGCCACCTCACTGATTTCGGTCAGATAGGCCTCACCCGGCAACGACAACATCTCCGCCACCATGGCCGGGTCCAGGGTGTCATTGGTCAAGACCACGCGCAGGGCTTCGACCAGACGCTGATCAAGCACCAGCGCCTCACCGCGCTGCACCTGGCCAATCAACGCCTGCAACACCTGCACGGCCAGTTGCTGGCCGGCCTCCCAGCGATTGAAGCCATCGCTGTCGTGCTGCATCAGGAACATCAGTTGATCACGGCTGTAGGGGAAGCTCAGCTTGACCGGGGCCGAGAAGCCCCGCAGCAACGACGGCAACGGCCGCTCACCAACATCCACAAAGGTGAAGCGCTGCTCGGCCTCGGTTACCGACAACACCCGCGTATTGCCCACGGCAGCCGCCTCGCCCTGTAGGCGCAGTGGCAACTCCTGACCCTGTGCGCCCAACAGCGCCAGCTCAACCGGGATCACAAACGGCCGTTTCTCGGCTTGCCCAGGCGTTGCCGGGCAGCTTTGCGCAAAGCTCAAGGTGTAGGTCTGCGCGGCCGCATCGTAGTGCTCGCTGACCGTCAGACGCGGCGTGCCGGCCTGGCTGTACCAGCGCTTGA
>DAITLT010000126.1:0-8917 GCA_036835505.1 Pseudomonas sp. | reverse complement strand
TAGTGCTCAACCTGCTGCTGCGCAGCCTGGTACACCTGGGCGGGGTGCTCACCACCCTGCTGATCGCCGGCGCCGTCGCCGCCGGCATGGCCGCCTGGTTTCGCTGGCAGCACGGCAGAAAACCCCTGGCCCGCGAACGGCTGCGTCTGCTTGGCATTTACGCGGGCGTGCTGGCCCTGCTCTACCTCGGCCTGCTCGGCCTGATGCTGCACAAAGACGGGCCGGGCCCCGTGGGCCTGTTGCTGTTCGCCGCGCACTACTTTTGCTACCCGCTGCTGGCCTGGCTGCTGCTCGCCCCACAACCCCGCGCCAAGCCCTGAGTCAGGCATCGCCTGGCCCCGACAGGCCTGCACAACAGCAGCGGTGTCCGCCGCAACGAACTGGCAGCGGTTATCTTGACTATCTTGTCTTGAGCACAACCAGCCGGGGATTGGTATGGCCATACCGCTCAGCAGCCACGCACGGGAACCTGACCAGGTAAAAATCTGCCGGGCGTTTAAACCCGCCATGGCCTTGTTTGTCCTGGCCCTATCTGCACTCGTAGCAAACCCCGCCAGCAGTGCGGCGCTGCCGCTGCGGATTATCTGCAGCACGGACAATCCTGCCGACTCCCCCCATGTCTTTGCCCTGCAGACGTTCGCCCAGTTGCTTGAGCGCTATTCCGAGGGCCAATTGCAGGCCGTCGTACACTATCGCGGCAACCCGCACCTGCCGGCGATTCGTGGCGAGGAAATCAACGTCAACATGCTGGTATCGGGTCGCGAAAACGCCGACGAACCCCTGCACATCAGCGTGGTGGCGGCGGGTAATGCGGCGCAGAAGATCGAGCCTCTGGGCTTTCTCATGCTGCCGTATTTGTTCAAGGACATCGATTCAGCCAAACGGCTGTTTAGCAGCCCACTTATGCGCCACGAACTGAATCAGCAGATCGCCAAGACCTATCACGCACGGGCCCTGGGTTGGCTGATTGGGGGCTTTCGCCATATGACCAATAGTCAGCGCCCGGTGCGCCGCCTGGCCGATCTCAGTGGCTTGCGCATGCGCCTGCCGGCCAGCCGGATCATGGTGCTGACCTACGAAAATCTCGGTGCAACGGTCATCCCAATGAACTGGGCGGATGTGCCGGCGGCACTTAAAAATCAAACCATTGACGGCCAGGAGAATCCTTACAGCGTGATTGCCTACTCACGCTTCTGGGAAGCCGGGCAGAAATACCTGAGCGAGAATGGCCCCTTTCTCTGGACGGGTCCCTTGTTGATCAGCGAGCCGTTCTTTCAGAGCCTCTCGGCGCAGCAGCAGGCGATTGTCCAGCGTGCCGGCCAGGAGGCGGTGGCGGCCCAATGGCAGTGGACCGAAGAGCAAACCGAGCAGCTCAAGCAACAACTGCTCAGCCACGGCATGCAGATCAACCAACTGCAAGACAAGCCCGAGTGGGTTCGGCGCAGCATGGCGCTTTGGCCGCAGCAGTACGAACTGATCGGCGCGGGCAGCGCCGAGCGCGGCCAGGCCCTGGTTGAGCAAGTGCTCAAGCAGATGGAGTAGCACCATGCGCGACGCAAAGGCCACTGCGCAATGACCCAAAGACCTTTGGCCAGCGCCCTGCTGCTGCGCTTTGTACTGGTGTTTGTCAGCGTTATCGCGCTGCTCCTGACGCTGCGTGCAATCAGCGAATATAAAGCCGCCCAGGCACAAGCCTTGAGCGAGTTGAACGCCCTGGCCGATACCTTTGCCCCGGCGGCGGCGAGTGCCATCTGGGACTATCAGAATGATGTGCTGCAGGCCATTGCCCGTGGCATCGCTAATCACCCGGCGGTTGAGTCGGTACTCATCACCGACAGCAAACACCGACTTCTGGCCGACTGGCATGCCGCTGCCGTGCTTGCCGCGGCGCAACCCATCGAGGTGAGCCGCGAGCTAAAACGCGCCAGCGGCGCCGGCAACGGCAAGATCCTGGGCAGCCTGAAAATTGCCACCAATACCCAGCGGGTCACGGCCAACCTGCAAGCACGCCTGCTGCAGAGCGGCCTTTGGCTGGCTGGCCTGTTGCTATTTATTTTGGGCGTGTTGTGGCTGCTTATTCAGCGCCTGGTCACCCGCCCCTTGTCACGCTTCAGCCATACCCTGGAGTCGCTGTCGGCGCATAACTATTCGCAGAAGTTTGTCTTGCCAGCGGCTCAGGTCAGGGAAATTTCCAGCCTGCAAAATAGCTTTAGCAAGCTGATGCACGAGGTGGCTGACAGCCATGCGCAGATCTCGCGCAACAACGCCGAACTGGGTCTGCGTGTGGCCGCACGCACGGCACAGCTCAATGAACAGGCGCAACACACCCGAACCATCCTTGACCACATTCTCGATGCGGTGATCACCATCGATGATCAGGGCCTGGTTCAGTCGTTTAATCCCGCTGCCGAAAGCACCTTTGGCTACAGCGCCGCGCAGATCATCGGATGCAGCGCCAGCCTCCTCCTGCCGGCCGCACAGGAGGGTGAATCCAACGACTTTCTGCTCAAGTACCTGGCGGCTTGCAGCGCCGCGCAAGCGCCCGAAAGCAGTGAAATACAAGGCTTGCATAAAGATGGCCAGCGCTTTGCCATGGAGCTGAAAATCTCTGTTATCAGCCGCCATGAGCGCCCGCTGTATGTGGCCATGGCGCGTGACATCAGCGAACGCAAACGCATCGAGCAGATGAAATCCGAGTTCGTCGCCACGGTCAGCCATGAGCTGCGCACACCGCTGACCTCCATTTCAGGCGCACTGGGCTTACTGGCCGGCGGTGTCGTCGGCGAGCTTAATGAACAGGCCGCGCAAATGGTCAGCATCGCTAGGCGCAACAGCCTGCAACTGGAAGTGCTGATCAACGACTTGCTGGACATGGAGAAGCTCAGCGCCGGCAAGATGCGCTTTGAGATCAGCCACCAGGCGCTGACCCCGATCATTCTGGAGGCCATCGAAACCACCGCCCTGTATGACAGCCAGCGCCAGGTGAAGATCAGCGCAGTGGGGCCGCTACCTGCCGTACAGGTCGCCGTAGACCGTCAGCGCCTGCTGCAGATCTTGCGCAACTTCTTATCCAATGCGCTGAAGTTTTCTCCGCCGCAGGGCAACGTCGAAGTCGGCGTCACCGTCACCGGCGAACAGGTGCGGATAAGTGTTCGCGACCATGGCCAAGGGGTTCCCGAGAGCTTCAGGGCGAGCATTTTCCAGAAGTTCGCCCAGGCCGACAGCACCGACACCCGGCAGAAGGGCGGCACCGGCTTGGGCCTGGCGATCACCAAGGCAATTGCCGAGCACATGCAAGGCCACGTTGGTTTTGACTCCGTGCCAGGGCAAGGCGCAACCTTCTGGCTGTTGCTGCCGGTGCAGTCAACTTAATCTGAGCCGGGTTAAGCCACCCGATTGAGTGCATGGCGTGGCCCAAGCGCAAGACTTACGGCTACGCTGCAGACAGATTCGCGCACCTGCAGACCATCGAGTATTAGCCATGGTTACAACCGCCCCACGCCGCCGGTTCAATCTGGCCCGGCGTATTCAACTGCAGATCGGCCTGGTGATTGCCCTGGTGATCATCGCCGTAACCTGGCTCAGCTATCAAAACAGCATGCGCAGCCTGCGCCAGCAGACCCTCGACAGCCTCAACCAGCAAGTCTCGGCACGCACCCAGTTCGACTCCGAGGCCTTTATCCAGGCCGAACAAAACACCTATCTGCTGCGCGATGAATACCTGCGCCGCCTGCAGGAAGCCGCCGGGCAAGACCCCACGGCCGAGTTCAACCACTGGTTTGTGCGCTACCCCGACGGGCTGATCCGCGTGCGCCCGCAACTGGACGACTTCAAGCGCCAGCCGTCGATCTACATCCGCGCCCAGGTGAGCCTGAACGACAACATCCGCCGCCAGGTGCTGGTGGCCTTCAAGCTGCTGCGCGAGTGGGGCGCACCGATGACCATGCGCTATTACTCGGCCTATATCGACCTGCCGGGAATCGCCCTGATCATGTATTCGCCCTCGGTCAACTGGGGCCAGCAGGCCGACAGCAAGAGCAATAACTTCGACTATCCACCGGTGCGCAACTCCGCCCCCGAGCGCAACCCGCAACGCCTGAATACCTGGACCGAGGTGTACTTCGACGACAAGGCCAGCATCTGGATGCTCTCCACCATCACCCCGATCGATCAGCACGGCCAGTGGCTGGGCACCGTGTCCCAGGACATTGCCATCGACGCCCTGCTGCAGCGCACCACCGAAGAACACGGCAGCGACAGCTACAACCTGATCATCGACGGCCAGCAACGCCTGATCGCCCACCCGCAGTTGATGAACAAGATCCATCGCTCGGCGGGCAGCTTGCAATTGGACAAACTGGCCGACCCGCTGCTGCACGACATCACCCAACTGACCCAGGCCCTCACACAATGGCCCAGCGTGCTGACCTCCAGCGACGGCAACTATTACCTGGGGGTGGGGCGCATTCGCGGCCCCAACTGGTCATTTATCAGCGTCTACCCCAAGGCCCTGCTGGAAAGAAAAGCCTTTGCCTCGGCGCGCAGCATCCTCATCGCCGGGCTACTCGGGCTGGCCGTCGAGCTACTGCTGCTGGCCTGGATCATTCGCCATCAGGTTGCCCGCCCACTGGGCCAGTTGCAGCACGCCACCCAACTGCTGGCCGCCGGTGCGCCGAACCCGCCCCTGCCGACCCGCCGCCGCGACGAGCTGGGCAAGCTGGCACGCAGCTTTGTGGCCATGGCCGACAAGCTGCGCGCCCGCGATGAGGCCCTGACCCTGCGCGCCGCCGAACTGGAGCATGAAATCCAGCAACGCCAAGAGTCCGAGCAGGCCCGCCAGCGCCTGGCCGATCGCCTGTCGATTGCCGCCGAAGCGGCCTACCTGGGCGTCTGGGAGTGGGATGTCGGCAGCCAGTCATCCACCTGGGACGCCCAGACCTATCGGCTGTTCGGCCTTGAGCCGTTCAGCCGTGCCGCCAGCCAGGAGGCCTGGCTGGCACTGCTGGACGAAGACGAGCGGACACGCCTGCTGCACATCCTGCGCAGCGGCATCGACGGCCCGCACTCGCGCCACGAAAGCGAATATCAGCTGACCTGGGCCAACGGCGAAGTGCATCACCTGTCGTGCATCTTCCATGTCAGCTTCGACTCGCATGGCCAGGCCAGCCGCCTGACCGGGGTGCAGGTGGACATCACCGAACGCAAGCTGGCCGAGCAACGCATCCTGCATATGGCCACCCATGACGCGCTCACCGGCCTGGCCAACCGTCTGCTGCTCACCGACCGCCTGCAGCAGGCCATCCTGGCCAATGAACAACAACGCCAGCAGATCGCCTTGCTGTTTATCGACCTCGATCATTTCAAGCAGGTCAACGACACCCTCGGCCACAGCATGGGCGATGAACTGCTGAAAACCGTCGGCCGGCTGCTCGCCGAGCAGTTGCACAAGAGCGCAACCCTGGCGCGCTTCGGCGGCGACGAGTTTGTCGTGTTGCTGCCGCGGGTCGAAGGCTGCGCCGACGCCATCGCGGTGGCCGAAAAAATTCTCAGCTGTCTGGCCAACATGCTGCCCCTGGAGGGCGCCAGCCTGACCATCACGCCGAGCATCGGCATCGCCCTGCACCCCAATGACGGCCTGGAAGCCGAGGCCCTGCTGCGCAATGCCGACATCGCCATGTACCGGGCCAAGGCCCAGGGGCGCAACAGCTACCAGTGCTATACCGCCGACATGGGCGAGCTGGCCGGCGCCGTGCTGCGCCTGGAAATAGCCCTGCGCCAGGCCATCGAGCAGGGTGAGTTCGAGCTTTATTACCAACCCAAGGTTGCCGCCGCCAGCCAGCAGATCATCGGCGCCGAGGCGCTGATCCGCTGGAACCGCCACGGCCAGGGACAAATCGCCCCAGACAAGTTCATCCCCTTTGCCGAGGAGCGCAGCCTGATCCTCGGCATCGACCAGTTCGTCCTGCGCCAGGCCTGCAGCCAACTGCGCGCATGGCTGGATGCCGGCGTGCCGGGCCTGCCGGTGGCGGTCAACCTGTCCTCGGCGCACTTCGCCCGCGAGTTCCTGTTGATCGAGTTGCAGGCGCTGCTCGACGAATTCGCCCTGAGCCCGGCCCTGCTCCAGCTGGAGGTCACCGAGGGCCTGCTGCTGCAGGAAAGCAGCACGGTACACAACAACCTCGCCGGCCTGCGGCAGATGGGCATCAAGATCAGCCTGGACGACTTCGGCACCGGTTACTCGTCGCTCTCCTACCTGCACCGCTTCCCGGTCGACCAACTAAAAATCGACCGCTCATTTATCAGCGGCCTGAACAGCGAAGACCCAGACGCACCGCTGGTCAGCGCCATCATCAGCATTGGCCACAGCCTCAACCTGGCGGTGATTGCCGAGGGCGTGGAAAGCGCCGAGCAAGCCCAGTTGCTGCACCGGCTCAATTGTGACGAGCTGCAGGGCTACTACTTCTCCCGTCCGCTGCCGGCCGCCGACTATGCGCGCAAGCTATTGAGCTAGCTCGGCCGCCGGCTTGGGCTGGCGAAACACCAGCAGATTGCCGAGCATCACCAGGGCCAACCCGGCCAGGGCCAGCGGCGTCCACTGGTAACCTTCCAGCAGCGCCGAGATATTCAGCGCCACCAGCGGAAACAGCACCGCGCAGTAGGCCGCCCGCTCCTGACCAAGGCGCCCGACCAGGGTCAGATAGGCGGTAAAGCCGATCACCGAACCGGGAATCGCCAGGTACAGCAGCGAGCCGATATAACGCGGGCTCCACTCCATGCTCAGCGGCGTGCCACTCAACCAGCAGTACAGCGCCAGCAGTAACGCACCGTAGGCCATGCCCCAGGCATTGGTGCTCAGCGGCCGAAAACCGGCCTGCTGCTGCACGCTGGAAATCAGGTTGCCGGCGGCAAAACACAGGGTCCCGCCCAGCGCCAGAACCAGGCCCAGCCAGGTTTGCGGGCTGGCCGCATGCCCCACCAACTCGGGCCAGAACAGCAGCGCCAGCCCCGCCAGGCCCATGCCGCCGCCCGCCAGCACATTGGCGGCCAAGCGCCGGCCAAACACCCAGCGCGCGCTCAGTGCATTCCACAGCGTTGCGGTGGAAAACACCACGGCGATCAGGCCGCTGGGTATCCACTGGCTGGCGCTGTAGAAACACAGAAAATTCAGGCTGAACAGACACAGGCCCTGGGCCAGGCACAGCCCATGGGCGCGCCGATCCAGGCGTTGCAAACCACCACTGAGCAGCAGCCCGGCAAACAACACCAGGGCCGCCAGGGCAAAGCGATAGGTGATGGACGCGGCCAGCGCCACCTCACCCAATTGCAGCTTGATGGCGATCCAGGTGGTACCCCAGATCAGCACGGTCAACAGGTACAAAAACAGGTTCATCAGACGGCTCCCAATCACCAAGCCTGAGTCTGCACCCAGCAAACCTGAGGTTCTTGCACAAAGTTGCGCTTATCTAGGCTCTGTCACCCCATGCCGCGGCAAGCCGATGGAGATCAGCGCCGCCAGCAACACGAACGCCGAGGAAATCCACAAACACGCCTCCAGCCCGTACGCCTGATACACCCAGCCCGACAGCAAGGTGCCGAGCAGGCGGCCGAGGGCGTTGGACATGTAGTAGAAGCCCACATCCAGCGATACGCCATCGGCCTTGGCATAGCTGACGATCAGATAGCTGTGCAGCGAGGAGTTGACCGCAAACAGCGCACCAAACAGCAGCAAGCCGCCGATCAGCACCCACTCGGCCGGCAACGGGCTACCCAGGCCCAGGGCTATCGCCGCCGGCAACCCGGCCAGCAGTAAGGCCCAGACCAACGCCGCGCGGCCATCCGGCAGCTCACCGCGGGCCTTGCCGGTGATGCGCGGCGCGAAGGACTGCACCACGCCGTAACCGATCACCCAGCTGGCAAGAAACCCGCCCACCTGCCAGAAGTCCCAACCAAACACGGCGGACAGGTACACCGGCAGCGCCACCACAAACCAGACATCACGGGCAGCGAACAAAAACAGCCGGGCCGCCGAGAGAATGTTGATCGCCCGACTCTTGGACAGGATGTCGCGAAACTTAGGTTTGCCGCTGGCCTTGCCCAGATCCTTGTGCAACAGCCACAAGCTGGCCAGCCAGATCAGCGCCAGCACGGCAGCCATGGCCAACACCGCACCGCTAAAGCCCAGCAGCGCCAGTAGCGCGCCGCCCATAAAAAAGCCCACGCCCTTGAGGGCGTTCTTCGAGCCGGTAAGAATCGCCACCCACTGGTACAACCTGCCCTGTTCGCCATCCGGCACCAGCAACTTGATTGAGCTTTTCGCACTCATCTTATTCAGGTCTTTGGCGATCCCCGACAGCGCCTGAGCGCCCATCACCCAGGGGATGGTCAGCCAGGCCGCCGGCACGCAGAGCATCAGCAAGGCGCCCACCTGCAGGCCGAGGCCGATGTTCATGGTGCGATTGAGCCCCAGCCGCGCGCCCAGGTAACCGCCCAGCAGGTTGGTGACCACACCGAAGATTTCGTAGAACAAAAATAGCGCGGCGATCTGCAGCGGCGTGTAGCCGAGGCTGTGAAAATGCAGCACCACCAACATGCGCAAGGCACCGTCGGTGAGGGTAAAGGCCCAGTAGTTGCCGGTTACCAGCAGGTATTGGCGGACGTCGCTGGAAAGCTGCGAGAACAAACCCATGGGTTATTCCTGAATAGTGTGTGAGCGCCGTACCCCTCTCCCCAACCCTCTCCCCATAGGTGAGAGGGTGGGAGCCCGAAGGTAATCCAAGGTGGACACTTGCCAGAACTTCCCGGATTACATCCGAGCTACGATTTAAGCCCGTAGCCCGGATGCAATCCGGGAAAGCACCCATAGCCCTCCGAATCACCCACGGGTTTCGCTCAGCCGGCCAAACCCACCAGCCGCGCC
>DAITLT010000125.1:0-8927 GCA_036835505.1 Pseudomonas sp. | reverse complement strand
GGCCTGGCCGTTTTCGCTGATCTGGAACAGGCGCACGTCCGAGTGCCAGCTGTCGAACCCGGACAGTTCCTCGATCTGGATGCCGTAGAGCTGCTCGACTATGGCAAACAGGCCGGTCAGCACCTTGTCGATCGGGAACCAGGCGCGCACCTGCTCCTGGGAAATGCTGTAGCGCTGCTCACGCAGCTTCTCGCTGTAGTAACCGACATCCCAGCTTTGCAGGTCGCTGCAGCCTTGCTCGGCGGCGAAAGCTTGCAGCTCCTGCAGGTCACGGACGGCAAACGGCTTGCTGCGCACCGCCAGGTCGCGCAGGAAGGTCAGCACCTGTTCGGTGGACTCGGCCATCTTGCCGGCCAGCGACAGTTCGCTGTAGTTGGCGAAACCGAGCAACTGGGCCAGCTCCTGGCGCAGGTCGAGGATTTCATTGATCAGCGGGCCGTTATCGAACTGGCCGGCGTGCGGCCCCTGGTCCGAGGCGCGGGTGCAGTAGGCGGCGTACAGCTCTTCGCGCAGGGCGCGGTCGTCGGCGTAGGTCAGCACCGCGTAGTAGCTGGGGAACTCCAGACTGATCAGCCAGCCATCCAGTTCCTTGGCCGCCGCGGCCTGGGCCATCTGCGCCTTGGCCGAATCGGTGAGGCCGACCAGGGCCGCCTCATCGGTGATGTGCTTAGTCCAGGCCTGGGTGGCATCGAGCAACTGGTTGGAGAAGTTGCTGGTCAACTCCGAGAGTTTCATTTGGATCGCGCCGTAGCGCTGCTGACCGGCCGCCGGCAGGTCGATGCCGGACAGCCGGAAGTCGCGCAGGGCGTGCTCCAGAATGGTCTTCTGCGCCACGTCGAAGCCGGCGGCGGACGGGCCATTGGCCAGCGCCTGATAGGCCTCGAACAGGCCGCGGTTCTGGCCCAGCTCGGTCCAGTATTCCGATAGCTTGGGCAGGCAGGCCTCGTAGGCGGCACGCAGCTCGGCACTGTTGCACACGGCATTCAGGTGGCTGACCGGGCTCCAGGCGCGGGACAGGCGCGCGTTCAGTTCATCCAGGGCCAGCACCAGACCATTCCAGCTCGGCGTGGCATTTTGCTCGGCCAGCAGTTGGGCAATCGCCCCACGGCTGTCGGCCAGAATGGCAGCAAC
This sequence comes from Pseudomonas sp., assembly GCA_036835505.1. Lineage (GTDB taxonomy): Bacteria > Pseudomonadota > Gammaproteobacteria > Pseudomonadales > Pseudomonadaceae > Aquipseudomonas. Next base: position 7,796 of record DAITLT010000125.1, on the reverse strand, counting down.
GGCCGGCTCGACATGTTCAGGGCGGATCGCGGAGTAGGGCGGCAGGTCGAAGTCTTGCAACAGCGGGTTGGCGGCAGTCACGGGAGGTCCCTGTAAAGTGGGTGGGGCGCGGATCGGCGCCTGCAGACGAGCGGCAAAGGATGCAGCTCTCGCCTGTGCATGGCCGTTATCTTAATTACAATCGCGGCCGACCGCAGCTTATGAGGAATGTGCAATGGCGATTCGAACGTATCAAGGCATGACCCCGCAGCTCGGCGAGCGGGTGTTTGTCGATGAGAGCGCGGTGGTGATCGGCGATGTACACCTGGGGGCCGACAGCTCGGTATGGCCGCTGACGGTGATCCGCGGCGACATGCACAGCATCCGCATCGGCGCGCGCAGCAGCGTGCAGGACGGCAGCGTGTTGCACATCACCCACGCCGGGCCGTTCAACCCGGACGGCTACCCGCTGATCATCGGCGACGAGGTGACCATCGGTCACCAGGTCACCCTGCACGGCTGCACCCTGGGCAACCGCATCCTGATCGGCATGGGCAGCATCGTCATGGATGGCGCGGTAATCGAGGACGAAGTGGTGCTCGGCGCCGGCAGCCTGGTGCCACCCGGCAAGCGTCTGCTTAGCGGCTTTCTGTATGTCGGCAGCCCGGCCCGCCAAGCCCGCGCCCTGACTGACCAGGAGCGCGCCTATTTCAGCTACAGCGCCAGCAATTACGTGGCCCTCAAGGATTTGCACCAGGCCCCCTAAGCCTGCCCGCCAGGTTTGCCTGGGCAGCCCGTCGTTATCGGCTACGCTTGCCTGACGCGCCCTCGGCAGGGGCCGTGGATACGCCGCGCGCCATCGCCACCCCCTCCCAGATCAGGCGCCGAGCGAAGGATATGCGATGTCTGGAATCGACTTGTGGGATGCCGATGACTTCGGCAGCAGCGACAGTGCCGTCCTTGAGCCTGCGCCCCTTATCATCTGGCTGATTGCCGGCGCCGAGCAGGGCAACGTCTGGCAGGCCGGGCTGGAGCAGCATGGCATTCGGCTATGTGCCGAAGCGGACGATGAGTGCCAACTGATCCTGGTTGACGAGCGCTGCAGCGATTACCCCGCGCAACTGGCCCGCCTGCCGGATCGACCAGAGCGGCCACCGCTGTTCTTTCTGGTCACCAACGGCGCCGAACCCGATTGCATTCGCGCCTTTGCCGCCGGCGCCGACGACTACGTTCACCTGCCGATCAGCCCGGAGGCCCTGGCGGCGCGGCTCAAGCGGGTGCAAGTGAAGCTGCGCGATACCTCCAGCATGCGCGAACAGCTCAACCAGTCAGCCCAGGTCGCCTTCCAGTCCATGAGCATAAACGCCGAACTGGGGCGCATCCTGCACTATATGGAAAGCAGCTTCGCCTGCCAGGAGTTTGCCGCCCTGGCCGAGCTGACCCTGCAAACCCTGGCCGAATTGGGCCTGCACAGCAGCCTGGGGATCTTCCATGATCGTGGCCTGGAGTATTTCTACGATGACGCCATCCGCCGGCCCATCGAGCAGGAGGTGATCGAGAACTCCCGGCATCTGGGGCGGATTTCCGACTTCGGCAGCCGCACCATTCTCAACTACCCCCATGTCGGCCTGCTGATCCGCAACATGCCCCTCGACGACCCGCTGCGCTACGGCATCCTCAAGGATCATATCTGCTACATCGGCAACGGCCTGGAGGCGCGCTGCCGCGCCCTGATCACCGAGCGCCACGCCCGCGAACGCAGCCTGCGCATCCAGACCACCGCCGCGGTGCTGCAACAGATGATGGCGCAAATGGAGCAGGCCAAACTGGACGTCACCGACCGCAGCACCCTTGAGTTGCAGGGCATGCTGGACGCCCTGCATCATGAGTTCTCGCGCCTGTGCCTGACGGGCAAAGAGGAACAAACCCTGATGCTGCTGCTGACCGACGCCAGCGACCGCATCCACGCCCTGTTCCGCCATGCCGCCGAGCAGGATCAGCAATTCCAGCGGCTGCTCAGTGGCGTGGCGAAAACCCTCGAACGCTGAGCACGAGCCCCCCCCAATGCGTTACCCCTTGCTCTGCCTGTCAGTGTTGCTCGCCGCCTGCGCCGGGCCGCTGCCGAGCCGCGACCCGCAGCAGGCCTGGGTCAGCCTGAGCACGCTGCCCGGCCAGTGGTTGATGGCCGATCAACTGGACAGTCGCCCGGTTAACGATGGCCGTTACTTTCAACTGCGCCCCGGCGTACACCAACTGCAGGTGCGCCTGCAGTTCGAGGTGCCCAGCGGCCGGGGCGGCGATGGCCTGGCCTCCACCCACACCCGCACCTGCCTGCTGCGCCTGGACTATCCGGCGTTCGTTGCCGGCCAAGGCTACGTCATCAAGGGCGGGCAACAGGGCTATCGCCCCTGGGCGCGGCTATACGACGAGCAGCGCCAGGTGCTGGCCCGTGCCAAGGTGCGCCGCTGCGGTACGTTCTGAGCTGAACAAGGCTAGCTACCGCTTAAGCGAAAGCCGACCTTGAGGGTGACCTGATAATGGCCAACCTTGCCGTTTTCGATATGCCCGCGGGTTTCGGTCACCTCGAACCAGTCCATGTTGCGCACGCTCTTGGCGCACTCGGCCAGGGCATTGTTGATCGCCTCCTCGATGCTGGTGGGCGATGAACCGACGATTTCGATTTTCTTGTAGGTGTGCTGACTGGGCATGACTGCATCCTCGCTGAGAGATACCTCAACGCTAGTCAAGCCGGGGGCGGGGGGCAAATCGGGGAGCGGCGGTTGCCGACCGAGGGGAGTAACAAATGGCGCCTGGCGGTAAAAGACCACCAGGCGCCAGTCTGGCCGTTACTTCATCAGTTTTTGCATATCGTTGGTCACGTCCTTGATCGCCGCCTTGAAGTCATTGGCGCTGATCGCCTGGCTGTCGTTTTCCAGGGTCTTGCCGAACACCTTGCGCACCACCTTGCCGACCGGCAGACCGCTGGCGGCATCGACAAAGTCAGCCTCGATATACAGCTCGGTGTTCTGGTCGCGCACCCCGGTGGCCGCCGACGCCGCGCCAACCACCGCCGCCACCGGCACCACCTCGTACCACTTCATGCCTTCGTTGGAGGCCGATACGCCGGTAATCGCCGCGCGCAGAATCAGCACCCGCGCGCCCTTGGCGGCAGACTGTGGAGCCGACACCACCTGGTAGTTGTGCGCCAGCGCAGACTTGACTGCGCCGCTGGCGTAGCTCTGCAACTCCTGCAGGGTTTGCAGATTGACTCGCTCGGTGGGCTTGGGCGCGGGGTACAGGTCGAGCTGCTTGAACACCACGGTGTCATAGGCCGACGGCTGGAAGCCTGGGGCGATCCAGCGCATGGCCTTCTGGCCGCTCGGCGTGGTGACCTCCTGCAAGCCGTCATAGTTGGGCAGGAAGCCGGAATACTGGCTTTGCTCGGTGACTTTCGACACACAACCGCTTAACAGCAGGCCGCTCAGGGCGGTTCCCAGCAACAACTTACGCGACATCTTCATTGGCTTGCATCCCTCAAGGTTGAAATGGCTACCGCTTGTTTTATTCGAGCTTAACAACAGTTGAGCACAGACGGTTGGGCAAAGACCGCTCGGCAAATATCGCTCGAGGTTTATTGCCAAGAGCTGCGCAATAAGAACACGCCGCCCATGACAATTACACCTGTTCGGCGCGCAACCATTCGGCCAATTTCGCCGCCCGTGGATCGCGGGTGCGCAGCGGCACCCACAGGGCCAGTTTGGCGCGGGTCTGGGCAAAGCCCCAGGGCGCGATCAAGCGCCCGGCAGCCAGGTCATCGGCCACCAGTTGTTGCGGCGCGATGGCCACGCCCAGGCCGGCCGCCGCCGCTTCCAGCAGGTAATACAGGTGCTCGAAGCCCTGACCGAGGGTCAGCGCTTGCGGCGCCAGGCCATTGCGCTCGGCCCAGGCCGGCCAGGCTTGCGGCCGCGAGCTGGTGTGCAGCAGCGGCTCACCGAGCAGGGCACTCGGCGGCGCCTGCTGCAGTTGCTCGGCACGCACATGCCGGGGGCTGAGCACCGGGCCGATGGCCTCGCTGGCCAGCTCATACACCTGCATATCCGCAGGCCACGGCGGCTCGGCGAACAGCAGGGTGGCGTCCAGGCCGGGCCGGCGCGGGTCGAGATCGCCCTCACTGCTGGACAGTTGTAGGCGCAGTTCCGGCAGCTCGCGGTTGAGCCGGTCCAGGCGCGGGATAAACCAGCGCGCCAGCAAACTGCCCGGACAACCGAGCACGAAGGGCGCATCACGGGTCTGCCGTTGCAGCTCGGTACACACCTCGCGCAAGCGCTCGAAGGTATCGAAGGCCACATCGCGCAGGCGCATGCCCGCCTCGGTGAGCTTGACGCCGCGGCCGTCCTTGACGAACAAGGCCACGCCAAGCTGTGCTTCCAGCGCACGAATCTGTCGACTCACCGCGCCGTGGGTGACGTGCAGCTCGTCCGCCGCCAGGCTGACACTTTGCAGGCGGGCCGCGACCTCAAAGGCGCGCAGGGCATTCAGCGGGGGCAGTTCTCGGCTCATGCTATTGGTGAGTTTTCCTGACAGGTCAAAGCAATCTAATCGCTTTTATCCAACCCTGCACAGGTTTAGTCTGCGCACATTGCCGTAGGAGCCAGCTTGCTGGCGAGCCGACGGCCCTGATCGCGACTTACTACTTACTACTTACTACTTACTACTTACCACTCCTGGAGCATCCAGATGACTTCTTTACGCAATGGCCCTGACGCCAAGGGCCTGTTTGGCCACTTCGGCGGTCAGTACGTCGCCGAAACCCTGATGCCGCTGATCCACGACCTGGCCCGCGAGTACGCAGCGGCCAAGCTCGACCCGGCCTTTATCGAAGAGCTGGCCTACTTCCAGCGCGATTACGTCGGCCGGCCCAACCCGCTGTATTTCGCCGAACGCCTGACCGAGCACTGCGGCGGCGCGAAGATCTACTTCAAGCGTGAAGAGCTGAACCACACCGGCGCGCACAAGATCAACAACTGCATCGGCCAGATCCTCCTGGCCAAGCGCATGGGCAAGAAACGCATCATCGCCGAGACCGGCGCCGGCATGCACGGCGTGGCCACCGCCACCGTGGCCGCGCGCTTTGGCATGGAATGCGTGATCTTCATGGGCACCACCGACATCGACCGCCAGCAGGCCAACGTGTTCCGCATGAAGCTGCTGGGCGCCACCGTGATCCCGGTCGTCGCCGGCACCGGCACCCTGAAGGACGCCATGAACGAAGCCCTGCGCGACTGGGTGACCAACGTCGACAGCACCTTCTACATGATCGGCACCGTGGCCGGCCCGCACCCGTACCCGGCGATGGTGCGCGACTTCCAGGCCATCATCGGCAAGGAAACCCGCGAGCAGCTGTTCGAGAAAGAAGGCCGTCTGCCCGACAGCCTGGTGGCCTGCATCGGCGGTGGCTCGAATGCCATGGGCCTGTTCCACCCGTTCCTGGATGACGCCAGCGTGCAAATGATCGGCGTCGAAGCGGCCGGCCATGGCATCGCCACCGGCAAGCACGCCGCCAGCCTGAACGGCGGCGTACCGGGCGTGCTGCACGGCAACCGCACCTTCCTGCTGCAAGACGACGACGGTCAGATCATCGACGCCCACTCGATTTCCGCCGGCCTCGACTACCCTGGCATCGGCCCAGAACACGCCTGGTTGTATGACATCGGCCGGGTCGAATACTGCTCGATCAAGGACGACGAAGCCCTGGCGGCCTTCCACCAGTGTTGCCGCCTGGAAGGCATTATCCCGGCCCTGGAAAGCGCCCACGCCCTGGCCGAAGTGTTCAAACGCGCGCCGACCCTGCCAAAAGATCACCTGATGGTGATCAACCTGTCGGGGCGCGGCGACAAAGACATGCAAACCGTTATGCACTACATGCAACAAGCCGAGCAGGAGCAACACGCATGAGCCGCCTACAGAGCCGCTTCGCCGAGCTGAAACAACAGAACCGCGCAGCGTTAGTGACCTTTGTCACCGCCGGCGACCCGGATTACGCCACGTCGCTGAGCATCCTCAAGGGCCTGCCGGCGGCCGGCGCCGACGTGATCGAACTGGGCATGCCCTTTACCGACCCGATGGCCGATGGCCCGGCGATCCAGCTGGCGAATATCCGCGCCCTGGACGGCGGGCAGAACCTGGCCAAGACCCTGCAGATGGTTCGCGAGTTTCGCCAAGGCGAACAGAGCACGCCGCTGGTGCTGATGGGCTACTTCAACCCGATCCACAAGTACGGCGTCGCGCGCTTTATCGCCGAGGCCAAGGAGTCGGGGGTCGACGGCCTGATCGTGGTCGACCTGCCGCCGGAACATAACGTCGACCTCTGTGACCCGGCGCAAGCCGCGGGCCTCGACTTCATCCGCCTGACCACCCCGACCACCGACGACGCGCGCCTGCCCAAGGTACTCAACGGCAGCTCCGGCTTCGTCTATTACGTGTCGGTGGCCGGCGTCACCGGTGCCGGTGCCGCGACCCTGGAGCACGTCGAACAGGCCGTGGCCCGCCTGCGCCGCCACACCGACCTGCCGATCAGCATCGGCTTCGGCATCCGCACCCCGGAACACGCGGCGACCATCGCCCGCCTGGCCGACGGCGTGGTGGTCGGCTCGGCGCTGATCGACCAGATCGCCAACGCCGCCTCGCCACAGCAGGCCATCGACGGCGTACTGGGCCTGTGCCGCGAACTGGCCGACGGCGTGCGCGGCGCCCGTTTGTAAGGGTCGCCGGCAACAAAAAAGCCGCTGCAGCCCAAGGCTTGCAGCGGCTTTTTTGTCTGCGCTGGTTACTGCGCGAGGTTAAAAATAGCTCCCGGGTATTTTTAGGGTCATCGCGCTTTTCCGGGGAAGGCCGCCTTGATTTTCAGGAAGAAGTAATCCGAGTCCCTGAAGCCATAGGCCATGCGTTTGATCACCTTGATGCGGTTGTTCACCCCTTCCAGCAGGCTGGTATGCATGTGGAAGCGGGCGCTGGCGAGGATGCCTCGGGCGTAGCGCCTGAGGTTTCGGGCAAAGCGTTGTAGCGGCGCCAGACCACTGTCGCGCGCATGGCGCAACCAGGTTCTCCAGCGTTGCCAGCCTTCACGCACACTGGGGGCATACCAGATCTCTTTCAGGGCGTCCTTGAGCACGTAAACAGTAGCCAGCGGCTGATTAGCGGCCAGTAACTCCTGTAACTGCACCGCCTGCTCATCTTTGATGATTGTCCCGGTTACGCAGGAGCAGCCAACGACTCTGCTTGACCACTTTGCGCGCGGGCTTGTCATGGCTCAGCGCGTTGGCCTGGTCGACCCGGATGCGGTCAATCACGTCGCGACCATAACGGGCCACGACATGGAACAGGTCGTACACCACCTCTGCGTGCGGGCAGTGCTGCTTCACCTCCAGGTCGAAGGCGGTGTTCATGTCCATCGCCACCGCTTCGATTTGCCGGCAACGCTCGCCCAGCAACGCGAAGAACGGGCGTATGGCCTCACGACTGTTGCCCTTGCCCACCCACAGCACGCGCGTGCGCTCGGCATCCATGATGACCGTGGCGTAGCGGTGACCCTTGTGCAACGCAAACTCATCCATCACCAAACATCGGACATCGCCTGGATCGAAGGCGCCTACGCTGACCTGCAAGCGGTGTTTATCGATGGCCTTGATTGTGTGCCAGTGCAGTCCGGTGAGTCGGCTGATATGGCTGAATATGGGCCACCAACTCAAAGCGCTCGCTACCTGGCAACAGCTTTCGCATCGGTCGACAAACCTGGCGGCGGGCCTGCATCTGCTGCT
>DAITLT010000124.1:0-8959 GCA_036835505.1 Pseudomonas sp. | reverse complement strand
ACCACGAGCACCATTACAGCCGCGACGAACTCAAGCTGATCCTCCACTCCAGCCGCGCCAGCGACCCCAGCGACCAGGACATGCGCGTGCTGGCCTCGGCCGTGGAGCTGAGCGAGCTGGAGGTGGTCGACTGGGCCAACTCTCGCGAGGACCTGGTGTTCCTCAACAGTGACGCCAAGCTCGACGAGGTGTTCAGCCTGTTCCGCCGCCACAAGTACAGCCGCTACCCGGTGTACGACGAGGAGGCCGGCAGCTTTATCGGCATCCTGCACATCAAGGACCTGCTGCTGCAGCTGTCATTGCTGGAGATGCTGCCCTCGGCATTCAAGCTGCAAGAGCTGCTGCATCCGGTCGAGCGGGTATCCAAGCACCTGGCCCTGTCCAGCCTGCTGGAGCGCTTCCGCCACGGCGCCGTACACTTCGCCCTGGTCGAAGAGGCCGATGGCAAGGTAATCGGCTACCTGACCATGGAAGACGTGCTGGAAGTGCTGGTCGGCGACATCCAGGACGAACACCGCAAGGCCGAGCGCGGCATCCTCGCCTATCAACCGGGCAAGCTGCTGGTGCGCGGCGACACCCCGCTGTTCAAGATCGAGCGCATGCTCGGCGTTGACCTCGACCACCTGGAGGCGGAAACCCTGGCCGGGTTGATCTACGAAAGCCTCAAGCGCATGCCCGAGGAAGAGGAAGTGCTCGACGTCGAAGGCCTGCGCATCATCGTCAAGAAGATGAAAGGGCCGAAGATCGTTCTGGCCAAGGTGCTCAAGCAGGATTAAGGCCTTCGCGCCCCAGCGGCCAACCCGCGGCTATTGGCCGACCACGGCGAAGTTCGGCAGGCTGCCGACGGGCTGATTGAAGTCGAACGGAATCGACTCCAGGGCCAGGCCGACATTGCGCTGCACCACAAAATGCAGGTGCGCGCCGGTGCTGTTGCCGGTGTTGCCGGAGCGCGCAATCAGGCTGCCCAACTCGACACGCTGACCGACCTGGGCGGTGACCGAGCCGCGCATCAGGTGCAGGTACACGCCCATGGTGCCGTCGTCATGGAGGATGCGCACATAGTTGCCGGAGGGGTTATTACCGCGCCCGCTCTGCTGGTTTTCCGTGCTCACCACCATGCCCGCCCGCGCGGCGAGAATCGGCGTGCCTTCGGGCATGGCAATATCAATGGCGTAGCGGCCCTTGGGGGTGAAGTGGCTGTACTTGCCGTTGGCGCCCTGGGTCAGCTTGACCGGCCCGCCGCGCCAGGGCAGCGGATAGTCATAGTCCTTGGGCAGCAGGCGCGGGTCACCGAGGGCGGTGCGCAGCCTGGGCTTGTAGTGCATCGGCCGGGCCGGATCGAGGGGCGCCAGGGTGGCCAGGCGGATCTTGCTGCGCGGCGGCAGCACCCAGCGAATCGGCTTGTCCGGCACGCCGCCGGCATTTTCCAGTTGCTCCAGGCGCAGCTCGATCTCCACCGGGGCGTAGAGGTCATTGCGCACCAGCAGGGTCTCGCCGGCATCGTGCTGCTTGGTTTCCAGCTTCACCTGTTGCTGGATGCGCTCAACCATGCGGTCGCGGAACACAAACACCTGAGCGCCTGGCGCGGCCTTGTCGGTATAGGTCACCACGCCGTTGGCATCGGTGTACTTGTAGATGGTCAGGGCGCTGGCCTGGCCGCTCAACAGCAACCAGGCAGCCAGGAAGATCGGGCGAAGGGACATGGGCTCACGAACGATTGCGACTCTCAGGACGCCTCAGCCTAGCAACCCGGCGCCAGACGCGCGAGGGCCAGAGCCGCGGAATGTGATCTGGCCAGGATCTGTTGCCGATGGATTCGCCGCCGCCGCGGCCGGTGCGACTTATTGACGCAGCCCAGAAGCCAGGACTAACCTGAAATCGAGCGCTGCCCAGTGGCGACACGGAACAGGTCGCCGGGCAAGGCAAGCGCGACTTTATAACCCTTAAGGATGGCGACCATGAAAACCACGATGTTCAATTCCTTGCTGATCAACAAACCGCTGCGGGAGATTTTCTGGTTCTACGGGGTGATCCCCAGCAACCTGCTCTGGGCGCTGACCCTGTTTGCCTATTTCAATGGCGCCGCTCTGGCCACAATCGCGCCCATGTTCGCCTTGCTGCTGGTCTATACGGCCTGGATCATCTGCGAGATATGGTTGTGCAGTGACAACGTGGAAAACCCCAACTACGGCGACATTGCCCGCGTACTGACCTCCGCCTGGGCAATCAACACCGTGCTGCTGATCTCCTTCCTGTTGCTGCAACGCCTGGGCTAAGCGGGCGTAACCGACGGCGGCACTATCCGCATCAGCACTGGCACCGCGCCGCCGTTCAGCAAGCCAGCGCTTGCCGAGCGGCGCGTCGGCCAGCCAAACGCGCTTCAGGCGCCGGGAACGAAGTGCTTTTGCACCGTGCCGCGGGCGATCAGGCGCGACAGGTAATCCATCTTTTGCGGGTCGCGATCGACAAAGCGGAAGGTCACTTGCAGCCATTCGCTGTCGGGCTTGGGCTCGAAGGCGGCGATGGCATGCAGGTAGCCATTTAGACGCGCCACCTCACCGCCCTCACCCTGCTCCAGATCGAGTACGGCGCTTTCTAGCACCTGGGGCAGCAGCTCGGTGCGTTTGACCAGCACAACCGCATCCTTGAGGCTCAAGGCCTTGATCACGCAAGCCAGGGTGCCGGCCGGCAAGCGCAATTGGCCCTGACCGCGACCACTGGGCGTAGTCGTCGCTGCCGCCGCCGGGGTCGCCTTGGGCGCGGCAAATGCCGCGGCGGCGCTTACCGCTTTGGCGCTGCTGCTCTTCACGGTTTGCGCCTTGCCGCCGGTAAGGGCCGACAGCGAGTCATTGGCAAAGGGGTTGCTGGCGCTGGCCTTGGTCGGCGCAGCGGCGGCCAGAGCCTGCATCTTGCCGGCCTTGCTCAGGGCCTTTTGCACCTTGCTGGTCAGTTGCTCGCTGGAGAAGGGCTTGCCGATAAAGTCGCTGACCCCGGCCTGGATCGCCTGCACCACGTTTTCCTTGTCGCCGCGGCTGGTGACCATGACGAACTGCGTGGTTTTCAGGCGCTCTTCACTGCGGCACCAACTGAGCAGCTCAAGGCCGGACAGCTCGGGCATTTCCCAATCGCAGAGGATCAGGTCGAAGTCCTGCTTGGCCAGCATCTGCTGCGCCTTGCGACCGTTGATCGCCTCTTCGATATGGATGCCGGGAAAATGATTGCGCAGGCTCTTCTTCACCAGGTCGCGAATAAAGGGCGCGTCATCCACCACCAGCACATTGACTTTGCTCATTGATCACTCCCGTATGAATGGCTGTAAGCATAGTCGTGGAGGTGAGACCAACGCCAACGCAAAAACGCCGAAGGGGCTGGCGACTGGCATGCAGTCGACAACCCCTTCGGCGAAGGTCAAGCGAGATGAACGGCGCTTACTCCGCCGGCTTGCCCTGCACTTCTTCCTGCATACGCTTGAGGCCGAGGTGACGTACGTCGGTGCCGCGCACCAGGTAGATCACCAGTTCGGCGATATTGCGCGCGTGGTCGCCGATGCGCTCCAGCGAGCGCAGGGCCCAGATGATGTTGAGCACCCGCGAGATCGAACGCGGGTCTTCCATCATGTAGGTGACCAGCTCGCGCAGGGCGGTCTTGTATTCGCGGTCGACGGTCTTGTCGTACTGCGCCACCGACAGGGCCAGTTCGGCATCGAAGCGGGCGAAGGCATCCAGCGCCTCCTGCACCATCTTGCGCACCTGGTCGCCGATATGCCGCACTTCCACATAGCCGCGCGGCGCTTCGCCTTCCTCGCACAGGAGGATGGCGCGCTTGGCGATCTTGGTCGCTTCGTCGCCGATGCGCTCGAGGTCGATCACCGACTTGGAGATGCTGATGATCAGGCGCAGGTCGGACGCCGCCGGCTGCCGCCGGGCGAGAATGCGCAGGCATTCTTCGTCGATGGTGGTTTCCATCTGGTTGATCTGTTCGTCGATCTCGCGCACTTGCTGGGCCAGGCCCGAGTCGGCATCGATCAGCGCGGTCACCGCATCGTTGACCTGCTTCTCGACCAGACCGCCCATCGCCAGCAGGTGGCTACGGACTTCCTCCAGCTCGGCATTGAACTGGGCGGAGATGTGATGGGTGAGGCTGTCTTTGTTGATCATGTAAAAATCCTGGACCGGGTGTTGTCTCCCCCTCGCCCGCAAGCGAGGAGCCGGAGGAAAGGGCCTGCGCGCAGCGCCCTTTCCCTAACCCTCGCCGATAAATGGGCGAGGGAACAGATCGGGATTAACCGTAACGGCCGGTAATATAGTCTTCGGTCTGCTTCTTCGCCGGGTTGGTGAACAGCGTGTCGGTGTCACCGAACTCGATCAGCTTGCCCATGTACATGAATGCCGTGTAGTCAGAAACCCGCGCGGCCTGCTGCATGTTGTGGGTCACGATGACGATGGTGAACTTGGACTTCAGCTCGCAGATCAGCTCTTCCACCTTGAGAGTGGAGATCGGGTCCAGCGCCGAACAGGGTTCGTCGAGCAGCAGCACTTCCGGCTGCACGGCGATGGTCCGGGCGATCACCAGACGCTGCTGCTGACCGCCGGACATGCCCAGGGCCGAGTCGTTCAGGCGGTCCTTCACTTCATCCCAGAGGGCTGCGCCACGCAGGGATTGCTCCACCGCCTCGTCGAGGATGCGCTTCTGGTTGATGCCTTGAATGCGCAGGCCGTAGGCGACGTTCTCGTAGATGCTTTTCGGGAACGGGTTGGCCTTCTGGAACACCATGCCGACGCGGCGACGCAGGTCCGCCACATCTTCGCCCTTGCGATAGATGTTGCGGCCGTCCATGTTGATTTCGCCTTCGATGCGGCAGCCATCGACCAGGTCGTTCATCCGGTTGAAGCAGCGCAGCAGGGTCGATTTACCGCAACCCGAGGGGCCGATAAAGGCGGTTACGCGCTTCTTCGGAATGTTCAGGCTGACGTCGAACAAGGCCTGCTTGTCGCCGTAGTAGAGGCTCAAGCCCGGCACTTGCAGGCCGACTTCTTCCTCGGCCAGGCGCAGGCTTTGCTTGTCGCGGCCGAGGCTGGCGATGTTGATTCCGTGGGTAGGTGCTTCGTGTTGCATAACATCACTCCGTTTGTAGCGGAAACTGGTGAGTAGCAAGTGGTGAATGGGGAGTAGGAAGTGGGGCGTTTGCTCAGCCACTTCCCGCCTCCTGCTCACCAGTTAATTAGTGATCGAGGGCCTTGTACTTCTCGCGCAAGTGGTTACGCAAGGTCACGGCGGAAACGTTAAGCAGGGCAATCACCAGCACCAGCAGCATCGCCGTGGCGTACACCAGCGGCCGCGCGGCCTCGACGTTGGGGCTCTGGAAGCCAACGTCATAAATGTGGAAGCCCAGGTGCATGATCTTCTGATCCAGGTGCAGGTACGGGTAGTTGCCATCCAGCGGCAAGGCCGGCGCCAGCTTGACCACGCCCACCAGCATCAGCGGGGCCACTTCGCCTGCGGCGCGGGCCACGGCGAGGATCAGGCCGGTCATCATCGCCGGGCTGGCCATCGGCAGCACCACCTTCCACAGCGTCTCGGACTTGGTCGCCCCGAGGGCCAGGGAGCCTTCACGCAGCGCCCGCGGAATCCGCGCCAGGCCTTCCTCGGTGGCCACAATCACCACCGGCACGGCGAGGATCGCCAGGGTCAGCGAGGCCCACAGCAGGCCCGGCGTACCCAGGGTCGGCGCCGGCAACGACTCGGGGAAGAACAGACGATCCAGCGAGCCACCCAGCACATAGACGAAGAAGCCCAGGCCGAACACGCCGTAGACGATCGCCGGGACGCCGGCCAGGTTGTTGACCGCGATACGGATGACCCGCGTCAGGGTGTTCTGCTTGGCGTATTCACGCAGATACACCGCCGCCAGCACGCCGAACGGGGTGACGATGATGGCCATCAGGATGGTCATCATCACGGTGCCGAAGATCGCCGGGAAGATCCCGCCTTCGGTGTTGGCTTCGCGCGGGTCGTCACTGAGGAACGACCACAGGTTGCTGAAGTAGGTGCCCAGCTTGGCGAACACCGACATGTTGTTCGGCTGCAGCGCCTTGACCAGTTTGCCCAGGCTGATTTCCTTCTCAGTGCCGCCGATTTCGCGCACCACCAGGCTGTCGCGATCGACTTCGCCGTGCAGGCTCACCAGCTCGCCTTCCAGGGCCTGGTAGCGGGCTTCCAGGGCGGCGCGCTCGGCGTCAATATCGGCCTGGGCGGTGGCGTCCAAACGGCCGTCCAGTTCCAGCTTGCGGGTTTGCAGGCGCAGGCGCTCAAGGCCATGGTTGATGGCGCTGATGTCCTTCTTCTCCAGGGTGGCCAGCTTCTCGGCCAACTGGTTGACCCGCACCAGGCGCTCCTGCAGCAGCGGCCAGGCCGCCTCGCCCTCGGCGATGACCTTGCCGCCTTCCTTAAGGCTGACGATATAGCCGTAGAAGTTGCCCCACTCGCGGCGCTCCAGGGCCACCAGGTCCGTGGGATAGCTGTGCTCGGTCAGCCACTCGCCGATCACCCAGGAGAAGTCGCTGCCGTAGACTTCACGGTTGCCGACCTTGATCAGGTCGCGGGTCATAAACTCCGGGCCGTCCTCGGCCACCGGGAAGCCGGCGCCTTTCAAGCGCGCGCGGCTGACCTCTTCTTCCTGCACCAACTCGCCGACGATCAGGCGCGCTTCCTGGCCAGGGATCTGGTAACGGGCCTGCACCAGGTCCGCCGGCCAGAAGTAGCCGAGGCCACGGATGCCGATCATCAACAGCAGGCCGAGGGTCATGATGACCGCGATCGACACTGCACCGGCGCTCATCCACACACCGGGAGCGCCACTTTTAAACCAACTCTGCAAGGAATGCTGTTTCACGGGTAACTACCTTTATTCCACGCTTAGAGCGACGCGTATTTGTTACGCAGACGCTGGCGAATCAGCTCGGCCAGGGTGTTCATCACGAAGGTGAAGGTCAGCAACACGAAGGCCGAAAGAAACAGCACGCGATAGTGCGAACCACCGACTTCCGACTCGGGCATTTCCACCGCGACGTTGGCCGCCAGGGTGCGCATGCCTTCGAAGATGTTCAGCTCCATCACCGGGGTGTTGCCGGTGGCCATCAGCACGATCATGGTCTCGCCGACGGCGCGGCCCATGCCGATCATCAGGGCCGAGAAGATGCCCGGACTGGCGGTGAGGATGACCACTCGGGTCAGGGTCTGCCACGGCGTCGCGCCCAGGGCCAAAGAGCCCAGGGTGAGGCTGCGCGGCACGCTGAACACGGCGTCTTCGGCAATCGAGTAGATGTTCGGGATCACCGCAAAGCCCATGGCCAGGCCGACGATCAGGGCGTTGCGCTGGTCGAACTGAATGCCCAGATCATTGGAGATCCACAGGCGCATGTCGCCACCGAAGAACCAGCTTTCCAGCAGCGGACTCATGCCCAGGGACAGCCAGCTCACCAGCAGCAGCACCGGGATCAGGATCGCCGCTTCCCAGCCATCCGGCACGCGCTGGCGCAGGGCCGCCGGCAGGCGGGTCCAGAGGAAGCCGGCGAGCAGAATGCCGAGCGGGGTCAGCAACAGCAGGCTGAAGATGCCCGGCAGGTGCAGCTCCACATAGGGGGCGAGGAACAGACCGGCGAAGAAACCGAGGATCACCGTCGGCAGCGCTTCCATCAGCTCGATCACCGGCTTGACCTTGCGGCGCATGCCCGGCGCCATGAAGTAGGCGGTGAAGATGGCCGCGGCAATCGCCAGCGGCGCGGCCAGCAACATGGCGTAGAAGGCCGCCTTCAAGGTGCCGTAGGTCAGCGGCGCGAGGCTCATCTTCGGCTCGAACTCGGCGTTGGCCGCG
Organism: Pseudomonas sp.; assembly: GCA_036835505.1. Lineage (GTDB taxonomy): Bacteria > Pseudomonadota > Gammaproteobacteria > Pseudomonadales > Pseudomonadaceae > Aquipseudomonas. Next base: position 1,086 of record DAITLT010000124.1, on the reverse strand, counting down.
GTCGACTGCCAGATGTGCTCGGGCTTGTCGTAGCTCTCGTACCAGACCTTGCTCCACAGCGAACTCCAGGAGATCTCCGGGTGCGGGTTGTCCAGCTTGTAGGTCAGCAGTTGCGGGCCGGCTTCCACCAGGATGCGGTTGGCGCGCGGCGACAGGGCCAGGATGCGCGCATCGGCGCTGACCGGCTCGATCAACAGGGTGCGCTCGGCGGTGCTGTGGAACACCCCGACCTGACCGGCAGCATCCAGCACGACAAAACCCTTGCGCCGCTCTTCGGCAACGATCTGGCGAATCGCGCTGTCGCCCATCTGGAAGTCGCGAATGTGCTTGAGACGCAGCTCGTCATCCGGGTCACGGGCCATAAACCACTGGCTGACGTTGCCCTTGGAGTCGCCGATCATCAGCGAAATACCGCCGAGCAATTGGGCGCTGCTGGTGACTTCGGCGCTGGCGTCCTGAAGCAATTCATAACGGCCATTGAGGTTGCGCTTGGCCAGGTTGAACACATCCAGGTGGGCGCGGCCGTTGAGCACGAACAACCAGTTCTGCCGCGCATCGATGTACATCGCCTTGATCGGCTCGGCCAGTTGCGGCAGCTCGATCTGGGTTTCGGTGAGGGCGACCTCACCGGTAAACATATTTTCTTCCTTGAGCAGCGACAGCACATGCAGCTGATTGCCGCTGGAGCCAGCAAGCATCAAGCTGTCTTCATGCACGCTCAGATTCACGTGTTCCAGCGCGCGGCCCTGGGGATCAACCTGCAACGGCGCAACGCCGTAAGGGAACTCCAGCTCCGGGGTGATGGTTTTCTTACCGTCCGGATAGGTCGCTTTGTAGGCGTGGCGCAGAACCAGGGCCTGGCCGTTGGACAGACCCACGGCCACCAACGAGCTGCCAGGCTGGCCTTGCTGCAGCGAAGTCACCTGGGTGCCGGCCGGCAGCGGCAGACTGCTGCGCTTGAGTTCGGCACCGGTTTTCACGGTGAAGAACAGCGCTTCGCCCTGGGCGGAAATGCGCAGACCAATCTGGTTCTGCTCTTCCACTGTCAGCAGCAGCGGCTGACTACCGTCCTGCAGCCAGGCCGGG
>DAITLT010000123.1:2372-9052 GCA_036835505.1 Pseudomonas sp. | reverse complement strand
CTGGTGATGGTGCGCCTGTCGGGCTTCGGCCAGAGCGGGCCGATGCAGGGGCAACCGGGGTTTGGCGCAGTAGGCGAATCCATGGGCGGGCTGCGTTATATCACCGGCTTCGAGGACCGCCCACCGGTGCGTACCGGGATTTCCATCGGCGACTCGATTGCCGCCCTGTGGGGCGTGATCGGCGCGCTGATGGCCCTGCGTCATCGCGAGGTAAATGGCGGCAGCGGCCAGGTGGTGGATGTGGCGCTGTACGAGGCGGTGTTTGCGATGATGGAGTCGATGGTGCCGGAGTTCGATGTGTTCGGCTTCGTGCGGGAAAGAACCGGCAATATCATGCCCGGCATCACGCCCTCGTCGATCCACACCAGCAGCGACGGCAAACATGTGCAGATCGGTGCCAACGGCGATGCGATCTTCCAGCGTTTTATGCGCGCCATCGGCCGTGACGACCTGGCGGATGACCCCAGCCTGGCCGACAACGCCGGCCGCGACCTGCGCCGCGATGAGCTGTACGGGGTGATCGACCGCTGGGCCAATGCCACGCCGCTGGCGCAGATGCTGGCGACCCTGGAGCACGCCGAGGTGCCGGCCAGCCGCATCTACTCGGCCGCAGACATGCTCAGCGACCCGCAGTTTCTCGCCCGTGAAATGTTTCTCTCAGCCAAGTTGCCAGACGGCAAGACCTTCAAAATGCCCGGCATCGTGCCCAAACTCAGCGCCACCCCAGGCGGCGTCGAGGCCATCGGCCCGGCACTGGGCGAGCACAACCTGCCGATCCTTACCGCGCTGGGCTACGACACCGCCCAGATCGCCGCCCTGCGCGCCCACGGCGCCATCTAAAGACACCCGACCAGGCCCCAGGCCTGGCCGCCTGCACAGACACACTTGATCTTAATCAACTCAGGACACACAGACTGAATGCTAGGCTGAGCGCAAATGATAATGATTGCGCGTAACAGTCGCGATCAACATGATGGATTTTTCCTTCAGCCAACAGCAAAGGGGTTGTGTGATGTCAAAGAAAATCAACAAGCGCGGGCCGGTCAGCGCACTGTCCATGGCACTGCTGGCGGCACTCAGCATCAGCACCGAGGTGAGTGCCGCCAGCGATGCCGAGACGCGCGGCCTGGCCAGCGTCAAGCAGTTCACCCTGGATCACAACGCCCGCCTGATCACCCAGGCGCAGTTGCTGGAGAGCGCGGTGGGCGACTACGCGGCCATCATCAATGCGCACAAGGGCGACTACCAGGCCGCCTGGAACGCCGACAAGAAGCAACTGGCCCGGCAGATCGAGACCATCCGCAGCCTGTGGCTGGAAACCTCAAACCAGTATGAAACCATTGAAGGCATCGTCGCCGGCATCCCTGCCACCGCCAAATATGACCTGATTCTCGACGCCGGCAACCCAGGCAGCGAGAGCGAAGACGTCGCCGAATATGACCTGCCACTGCCCGACGGCAAGGTGCTCAAGCGTCCTGGCAACCTGTTCCACGGCATCACCGAGCCGCTGTTCTGGGGCATGGATGAGGCCCAGGTGAAGCTCAAGGTCGACCTCAATGGTGATGGCAAGATCAGCCGCGGCGAGATGCTCTTCGACGCTAACCTGGGCCTGGGCGCCGCCGGGGCGCTGAGCCACTGGTCGAAAGCCCTGCAGGCCGACATGAGCGCCTGGAAGCCCAACCGCGACGACGCCTTCACCTCGGTGGTAACCATGACGCCGACCGTGGGCGACTATTTCGGCGAGTGGAAGGAGTCCCAGTTCATCTCTGCAGAAATCGGTGCATTCGTTGCGCAAAGCCGCCTGGCTGACGTCCTGGGCATCATGGGCGGCTGCAAGAAGATGTACTTCAGCGCCATTTCCCCGGTGGTGGCGAGCAACGATGCGGCCCTCGACCAGCAGATCAAGGGCGGCTTCGAAGAGCTGCTGAGCCTGGTTGAAGACACCTACGCACGGGAAAAGGCCGGCACCCAGTTTGGCGCCGAAGAGGCCGACGCCCTCGGCAACGAAGCCCAGGACATCGCCGACCGCGTGGTGGCCATGGTGTTGCAGGCCGCCGCCAAGAACGAGGTGAAAATTCGCGGCTAAACGCTCGCCAGCAACCCTTCGCGTGACCACTACGGCGCTACTGGATAGCGCCGTAGTGGTGCCTTGAGCTGCCATTTTCGACGGCCTGCCGAGCAGGTCGGTCTACCCTGCCGCCGCATTGCGCGGCCGTTGTTCGCCAGAGCTCCTGCTTATGAATGCCCCCCTGCCTCTTGAATCGACGGTGCGCAATGCGCCCGCCACGCCAACCAAATCGCGCACCAGCCTGCTGATCTCCCTGTTGTTTGCCGGCCTGCTGGGCACCGGGCTGCACCTGGAGTGGTTGGCCGGGCGCAACTGGAACTCCGGCGAGATCGTCCTGCTGGCCCATCTGCTGCTCGGCCTGATGTTCGCCGCTCTACTCGCCGGCTGGATCGGCCAGCACGTGCGCAGCGGCCTGCGCAGCAGCCAGCGGCCGGCATTCACCTGGCTCAGCTGGCTGCTGCTGGGCAAATGCGTGCTGCTGCTGCTCGGCGGCGTGCTAATGATCTTGCCGGTGGCCCTGTACCTGAGCGGCGTCATCTGGTTCTGGAGCTTCGAAACCACCGAGCTGCTGGCCTTTCTCCACCTATGGGCCGCCTACCTGGCCGGCATCGGCCTATTGGCCCATTTGCTGCTGCGCCACTGGCGCCACGCAACGCTCACCCACAAGGAAGCCCAGGCGTGAAGAGCCAATTCAAGAACAACGCGCCCTGGCTCATCCTCGGCCTGCTGGCCAGCATTGGCCTGATCCTGGCCGCCGAATGGTTGCGCCCGGCGGCCGACGAACCGGGGGTCGATCTGGCCGATATTCCGTTTTACCAACTGCCGTTCGGCCCCGACGCCGAAGGCAAACCGCGGCCGTTTTGGCCCTCGCGCCTGCAAACCGAAAATGGCCGACTGATTGAACCCAAAACCATCCAGTCGGCAGCCGCCTGCGCCGAATGTCATCAGCGCGAGTTCGATGAGTGGGCGCCCTCGCTGCACGCCATCGCCGGGCGCGACGTGATCTATGAGAAAGCCGTCGAAGCCAACGAAGACCTGCACCGCGACGGCGTCGAGAAGGCCCGTTTCTGCGAAGGCTGCCATGCCCCCGGCGAGGTTCTGGCCGGGCGCACCAACCGCTTCAAGTCGGTGATGCCCTCCGACGCCGAAACCGAAGGCCTGACCTGCGTGATGTGTCACACCGCCACCCATGCCGACCCGCTGGAAGGCAACGGCGCCCTGACCCTGGCGGTCAACACCGGCGTCGACCAGCTCTCCAACCCGATGATCCTGGCCGCACCGCGCGACCATTCGCGCGCCTTCGGCGCCACTAAAACCAATGACCTGATTGCCAGCGCAGACTTTTGCGGCGCCTGCCACACCGAGAACTACGACAGTTCGATGTCCAAGGCCGTCAGCCGCCAGCATGTGCAGAGCACCTTTGTCGAATGGCGTGACAGCTGGTATGCGCGCAACGACGTGACCTGCCAGGACTGCCACATGGCCCCGGACCCGGCGGCCTACGTGCGCCAGATTCGCACCGGCAACCTGGCCAATCCCGAGCACTACGCGCACAACTTTGTCGGCTCCAACTACCTGATGTTCGACACCGCCCTGGGCTCGAACCTGACCTACCTGCGCGGCGGCCTGCTGCCGGGCCTGACCGATAGCAAAAACACCCAGTTGATCGAGCGCCAGGGCCAGGCTACCCGCGAGCTGCTGCGCGCCGCTGCCGGCCTGGAGTTGCGCGACAGCAGCCTCAACGATGGCCAATTGCGCTTCAGCATTGCCGTGCAAAACCTCGGCGCCGGACACAACCTGCCCACCGGGGTGATTGACCAGAAACACATGTGGCTGGAGGTCATCGTCCGCGATGCCGACGGCAAAACGCTGTATCACTCGGGAGCATTCGATCAGGTGCGTGGCGAAACCGATCCCGACGCGGTGATCTGGCGCGAAGACTTCCGTGACGCCCAAGGTCAGCGCATCCCCGATCACCTGACCTTCAATACCGCCCAGATCACCCATCTGCGCCCAGGCATCCCGGCCAAAGGCGAAGACCTGGTGAGTTACCAGACTCCGCTGGCGGCGGATGTGCGCGGCCCACTGAGCCTGGAAACGCACCTCTGGTATCGGGTCGCGACCCAGGAATTTGCCTACAACACGCTGAAAATCGACCTGGTTATCCCGCCGTTCGAACTGGCAGCAGCCACCTACAGCCTTAACGGCGCCAATGAGACCCAGCCATGACCGCATCTGTTCTGCGCCCACTTGTGTTTCTGCTCAGCCTGCTGTGCGCCCTGGCCAGCAACGCCAGCCCAACCAGCAGCGAAGTACCCTGGGCCAACGCCGAGGCCTTGCGCCGCGACAGCGCCCAGCTGCAGCGCTACCTGTTCCGCGCGCCCTCCAGCGCACTGCGCGAAGACGCCGAACAACGCCTGCAACAGCTGCGCCAGCAATGGCAAACGGGCCTGCAGGCGGCCTATGCCCGCGACACGGCGCCCCAGGCTGCGCAGATCGACCAGGCCCTGGAGCGCCTGCAACAAGCGGTTCAGGCCTGGAATCCAGGCCTGGCCGCCCAGGCCCGCAACGAACTCTGGTGCGGCCTGCTCGATGGCGCCCTGCGCAACAGCCTGCTTCAACTCGACCAGGGCGCCTTCGCATCCGCCGCGGCCTGGTTGCACATTCGCGAATACGCCCGCACCTCGCGAGACACCGCCGCCAGCCTGGCAATCCGCAGCGCATTGGCCGGCCGTCTGAGCGCCGCCCAGGCCCGCCAGATCATCGAGCCGGAGCTACTGGGCATCTATGCCAGCGAAATGCGCATGGCCCTGGCCCAGGCCCGCAGCCATCTGGCCGCCGAGCATCGGGTACAACTGGCCGGCAGCCTGGCCCGCGCCCAGGGCCTGCAGCGCCTGCTGGCCGACAACTTGGAGCAGCGCCTGGGCAGCAGCGCCGCCCAGGTGGCCGCCGGCTTTGCCCAACTGGATGGGCAACAACCGGCAGCGACCCTTGAGCCACAACTGGCCGCCCTGGAAGGTCAACTGAGCGCCTATGCCCCGGCGCAACTGGCCGGCGCCGAACTGCAACGACGCATTCAGCTGTTCTCACGCTTTCTGCGTCTGATCCCCATCGAATACAGCAAAGGCGTGCGCGACGGCGAGATCACCATCCCCTTCGAATACTTCGAAGCCGGGCTGTTTCGCGACCGGGTCGAAATGCTCCTCGGCGACCTCGGCTACGACCTGGCCGAACGCGACCCCACCGCCCTGCAACGGATGACCGCCATCCTGGCCCAATTGCAGGAGCAGATCGCCAGCAAAGCGCCCCCCGCACAGATCCAGGCCCTCAGCGACGAAGGCCAGGCCCTGCTGACCCAGGTGTATGGCCAGGAACTGCTGCACAGCGATCGCAACGCAGCCCTGAGCCTGCTCCCGGAAGTCCTCGACGAACTGGCCGCAGCGGCCAACTCCGGCGACTGGGCAAACGCAGAGCTCAAGCGCCTGGAGGCCTATGCACTGTTCGATCCGGACATCGAGCAGCGCCTGATGCCCCGTGCGCCAACCTTAGCCCTGAAAATGGAAGCGGCCTTCTGGGAGGGCAACGCCAAGCACCCAGGCCTGGGCACGCTGCTGACCCGCCAAGCGCCCGTGGACGAGCTCAACGCCGCAGTGGCCAGCCTGCAGGCCGACAGCCAGCAGGCCGCGAGCATCCTTGGCAGCCAACTGTCAGCCACCGGCGCCTTTATTCAGGCACTGGCCATTCTCCTGCGCGAAGGCCTGGAGGCGGTGATCGTCCTGGCCTGCATGATTGGTGCGGTCAAGGCCAGCGGCATCCCCGCCGCCGGTCTGCGCGGCTGGCGCTGGCCGATACTGGCCGGCAGCGGCAGCGCGGTGGCCGGCTCTTTTGCCCTGTGGCTGGCGGTCGGCCAACTGTTTGCCATGACCACCCTACAACGCGAACTGCTGGAAGGGCTTACCGCCCTGACCGCGGCCGCCGTGCTGCTGTACGTCACCCACTGGATCTTCCGCAAGGCCTATGTCACCGACTGGGTAGCCGAAATACGCCGCAAGGCCAGCCACGCCAGCCAGTCCCAGCAAGCCGCGCGCAGCCCCTACCTGGGCTGGACCACCCTGTTTAGCCTGGCCTTCCTGGTGGTCTTTCGCGAAGGCTTCGAAACCGTGCTGTTTTACGAGGCCCTGCTGATTGATGCACCGTCCCTGCCGGTGCTGGCCGGCCTGCTCGGCGGCGCGCTGCTCTCGGCGCTGGCCGCTTATGTGGTGCTCGGCCTCGAGGCCAAGCTGCCGGTTACCTTGTTTTTCCGGGTGACCGGCGTACTGCTGGCGATCCTCTGCCTGATGATGACCGGCAGCGGCGTGCGCGGCCTGCAAACCGCCGCCCTGCTGCCCGCCACCCCGGTGTCCTGGTTCCCCGACGCGCCCTGGCTGCAGCTCTACCTGGGCCTCTACCCGGTGGCCGAAACCCTTCTGGCGCAAGGCCTGCTGGCCGTCCTGCTGCTCCTGTCGCTGGGTCTGCTGCTGTATCGCCGCCCCGCCACCGGCAGCACCGAACAACGCCAGGCCGCCTAACCCCGGCGGCCGCAACGGCCGCCAACAGGTACAAAAAAGGCCAG
>DAITLT010000123.1:0-2362 GCA_036835505.1 Pseudomonas sp. | reverse complement strand
GCCTTTTTTGTACCTGGGGTTTTCTGCGAGTTACAGCGGCTTGCCGCGATTGCCGTGGGCGGCGACGAAGGCTTGCACGCCCTTCAGGTCGTTGGCCAGCACGGTGCAACGCTCATCGCGCTGGAACAGATCGGCCAGGTGCGGCGGCAGTGCCGGCGCAGCGCCAATACCGGCTTTCTCCACCGCTTCCGGGAACTTGACCGGGTGCGCGGTGCCGAGAATTACCATCGGCGTGGCCAGGCTACGACGGCAGTCACGGGCAGCCTTGACGCCGATGGCGGTGTGCGGATCGAGCAGCTCGCCACACTCGGCGTACACCTGGGCAATGGTGGCGCAGGTTTCTGCATCGTTGACGGCCAGGGAGTCGAACAGCTTGCGCGCTTCGGTCCAGCGGTCATCGGCAACACTGAAGGCACCGCTCTGCTTGAAGCTGGCCATCAGCTCGGCCACGGCCGCGCCGTTGCGACCGTGCAGGTCGAACAGCAGGCGCTCGAAGTTGGACGACACCATGATGTCCATGGACGGCGACAACGTCGGGTGCAGGGTGTCCTTGGCGTACTGATTGCCGCTCATAAAGCGGTGCAGGATGTCGTTGCGATTGGTGGCGACGATCAGTTGGCTGATCGGCAGGCCCATGTTGCGTGCCAGGTAGCCGGCGAAGATGTCGCCGAAGTTGCCGGTTGGCACCGAGAACGCGATGGAGCGCGCCGGGCCGCCAAGCTGCAGGGCCGCGTGGAAGTAGTAGACGATCTGGGCCATGATCCGCGCCCAGTTGATCGAGTTGACCGCGACCAGACGGGTGCCCTTGAGGAAGCCCTGGTCAGCGAAGCTGTCCTTGACCATCTCCTGGCAGTCATCGAAGTTGCCTTCGATGGCGATGTTATGGATGTTGTCACCGAAGATGGTGGTCATCTGCCGACGCTGCACTTCGGACACGCGGTTGTGCGGGTGCATGATGAAGATGTCGACATTCTCGCAGGCCTTGCAGCCTTCGATGGCCGCCGAGCCGGTGTCGCCGCTGGTGGCGCCCATGATCACCACGCGCTCGTTGCGCTTGGCCAAGACGTAATCGAGCAGACGGCCGAGCAGTTGCAGGGCGAAATCCTTGAACGCCAGGGTCGGGCCGTGGAACAGCTCCAGCACCCACTCGTTGCTGCCCAGTTGGCGCAGCGGCGCAACGGCGCTGTGGGCGAACACGCCGTAGGTGTCTTCAAGAATTTTCTTGAAGTCGGCATCCGGGATGCTGCCGGCAACAAACGGCCGCATGACCTTGAAGGCCAGCTCGTGGTACGCCAGGCCGGCCCAGGAGGCGATCTCTTCCTGGGTGAAACGCGGCAGGTTTTCCGGCACATAGAGGCCGCCATCGCTGGCCAGGCCGGCCAGCAATACATCTTCAAAATTCAGGGCCGGAGCCTGACCACGGGTGCTGATATAGCGCATTTGTTCAACCTTCGATTAGTCATGAGCCACCGCGAAAAACGCCCGGCTCGTCACATCCCACTTAGCAGTTACCACTCCCCGCTTACCACTCACTACTCACCACTCACCACTTACTACTCACCACTTACCACTTACCACTTACTACTCACCACTTACCACTTACCACTTACTACTCACCAACCAGCCTAATTAAGCTGTTCGACGCGAATGCGCACGACATTGCCAACCACGTCGGCGAGGGCTTGCAGGGCGCTGATGGCGTCGTTCATGCGTTGCTCGGTAACCCGGTGGGTGACCAGAATCATCGGCACCAGGCCGTCCTGTTCCTCCGCTTCCTTCTGCATGATCGACTCGATGTTGATCCCGCGCGCGGACAGAATGGCCGCCACCTGGGCCAGCACGCCGGGATGATCCTTGCCCTGGATGCGCAGGTAGTAGGCGCTTTCACAGGCCTCGATCGGCAGGATCGGGTGGGCCGACAAGGCATCCGGCTGGAAGGCCAGGTGCGGCACGCGGTTCTCCGGATCACTGGTCATGGCCCGCACCACGTCGACCAAGTCAGCCACCACCGAGGAGGCAGTTGGCTCCATGCCGGCACCGGCACCGTAGTAGAGAGTGGAACCGGCGGCGTCACCGTTGACCATCACCGCGTTCATCACGCCATTGACGTTGGCAATCAGCCGGTCAGCCGGAATCAGGGTCGGATGCACGCGCAACTCGATGCCGGCCGCCGTGCGACGAGCCACGCCAAGGTGCTTGATGCGATAGCCCAGGGCTTCGGCGTAGTTGACGTCGGCACTGGTCAGTTGGCTGATGCCTTCGGTGTAGGCCTTGTCGAACTGCAACGGAATGCCGAAGGCAATCGAGGCCAGGATGGTCAGCTTGTGCGCGGCATCGATGCCTTCAACGTCGAAGGTCGGAT
>DAITLT010000122.1:0-9098 GCA_036835505.1 Pseudomonas sp. | reverse complement strand
AGCAAGCGCCTGCTTCGATCATGCGCTTGGCCAGCAGGTAGGTGGCTTCCGGGTTGCCGAAGCCGGCGTCGATGTCGGCAATGATCGGTACGATGTGGGTTTCGTAGTTGTCGATCTGGGCTTGCAGCTCGGCTTCTTTGGCCTTGTCGCCGGCTTCGCGAGCGGCGTCAACGGCGGTGAAGAGCAGGTCCAGTTCGCGCGAGTCAGCCTGGCGCAGGAAGGTGTACAGCTCTTCGATCAGGCCGGAAACGGCGGTTTTTTCGTGCATGGACTGGTCTGGCAGCGGGCCGAAGTCCGAACGCAGAGCAGCAACCATCCAACCCGACAGGTAGAGGTAGCGCTTGTTGGTGGTTTTCAGGTGCTTCTTGATCGAAATCAGCTTCTGCTGACCGATGAAACCATGCCAGCAGCCCAGGGACTGGGTGTAGACGGAGGAGTCAGCATCGTACTCGGCCATGTCTTTGCGCATGATGTCGGCAGTGTACTGAGCGATTTCCAGACCGGTTTTGAAGCGGTTCTGGGCGCGCATGCGGGCCACGGACTCAGGGTCGATAGCGCTCCAGCTGCTGCCTGCGGCGGCTTTAAGGGCGGCAACGGCTTTGATGTCGTTTTGATAAGCTGACATGGTCAATCCTTCAAAGTGTGTATTGGTTGAGCACCGGGTTTTCCCACTCAAACCTGTGTAAAGAAGGTTCATTGTTGCGGGTTGCTCACCACGAGGACGCCGAGATTTCGACAGGGACAGGCTGTAGCCGAGAGGAGGGGTGACGAGACGTACTGCAATCGGGGGCAGAGACTGGGCTGACACTTGCCGGTTCGTGGAAACCGTTGGGCGCCGCGTGCTGCAATCTACCCGTGTGCGGTGTACGAAAAACGCTTCCCCGTCCCTCAGGACAACTTCGTTCCAGTCGCAGTCTCGTCGTACAGCCTTGTGGGCGGTCTGGACATGAATCGCGCCAAATAGTGTTTGGTGTCGATCCAGAGGCCCTAAACAGGACCCCAGGCTAGCGGGAGCGGCGCCATCATGCCGCGGATAATCAGCGTCGTCAATTGATTTGTAGTGGTCAATTGGTCGCACTACATAATTGTTTCAGGCGACTCGTCGGTCAGTTTTGCTTGCCCTGCGGCCGCGCGGCTCAGGTTGCGCTGGCAGCACTAAGGCAAAACCTCGACCTTCAGGCGCAGGCTCATATCTTGCTGGCCCTGGGTGCTCCGGCGCTGGAGGAAGTCGCGCTGGTCGGCTTGATTGTCAGAGCTGACTCCGCCCAGGGTCAGCCATTCGCCGACCCGGCCGCTGACGCGGGTGTCGGTGCTCTGGATGTCGATGGCGCCGCTGTGGGTCTGGCTGAGCTTGTCGTTATTGCTGCTGATGCTGACGTGGACAATATCGCCGCTCAGGCTGGCGGTGACATAAAAGCCCTGGGTGACATTGCGGTACTGGGTCTGATTGTAGATTTGCCCGTATGGGCCGGTGCTGGTGGTGGTCAGTGGCACGCTCTGGCCGACCTGGATCAGGGCCGGATAGCCTTCGCTGGCCTGGATTTGTTGCACGCCGCCTGTGCGGCTGTCGGTGCTGCGGCGGATGATGCGCACCTGATCCTGGCCATGGACTTCGCCGCGGCCGCTTTCGATTTCGACGTTGCCGACACTGGCCGAGCCATTGACCGAATAGCCGCGATCGTTCTGTTGGCTGCTGTCGCGGGTGTCGACGCTGATCAGCAGGCGCTTGGGTGCGCTGTCCAGTTGGCTGAGCAGGCTGCGCAGTTCGGCAATCTTGGCCGGTGAGGCGTTGACGATCAGTTGGTTGCCGTAGGCCGTAACCCGGCCCTCACCGCCGAGCACCGATTGGGCCACGCCGAGCATTTCGTCGGCGCTGCGATAGCTGAGGGCGATGGCTTCGGTGGCGGCCTGGGTGGTCAGACTCAAGCTCAGGAGCAGGCAGGCCAGCAATGGGCGCAGGGTCATAGCAGAAAACTCCTCAGGTCGGCATCGCTGATGCTGGTGGCCCAGGCTTGTTCGAACTGGTTCAGGCGCAGGCGGTTGCGTACGGGGTCTTGGTACAGAGCGTAGCCAGCAAATTGGCTGAGCTCCGGGCGCAGCAGCAGGCCGCAGTGGTCGGCCAGCAAGAAGCTGATTTCTTCGTTCGGGTAATCCGGATGCAGCTTGCGGATCTGGCAGTTGCTGGGCAGGCGGCGCGCCAGGCTCAGCAGGCGATGGCCGTCTTTGACCGCGCGCGAGCTGTCGCGCAGCAGAATGCGCAGCTGGTTGTTCGGATTGGCCAGCAGGAAGCGAGTGCAGGCTTGCTGGACACTGCTGTGATGGTAAAGCCAGGGTTCCAGGTCGCTGCTGTAGATGCACAGCCGTCGCTGCGCTTGTTGCAGCAGCGCCAGGGCGTGGCTGCGCGCTTGCTCGGGGGTACTGAAGGCTTGCAGTTGGGTGTGTTGGCCGAGGATAAAGGCCGCGGCGGAAATTTCGTTGGGGGCGCTGTTGGCCTGGGCGGGGTTATGCACGGTAAAACGCCCCGGCGACTCAAACTCAATGGCAGGCAGCTCGGGGGCGGCAGGCTCGTCGGTGCTGAGTGGCGGGGCGTCGTGGTTGTTCATCGGACTCTCAGTGGCTGTGGCGCACCATGTCGACATGGGGGATGCCGGCGTCAAGAAACTCGCCGCTGACCACGGCAAAGCCAAAACGCTCATAGAACGAGCTGGCATGCACTTGGGCGCTGAGCATTTGTTGCTTGAGGCCGCGCTTTTCAGCTTCGGCGATGGCGGCGCGCAACAGCTTGTCGCCGACTTTCAGGCCGCGCCAATCCTTGAGCACCGACACTCGGCCGATATGGCCGTCCGCGAGCAGGCGGGCGGTGCCGATGGGGTACTCACCGGCGAGGGCGAGAAAGTGTACGGCGTTGGCATCATCAGCATCCCACTCCAGCTCGGGCGGCACCGCTTGTTCGGCAATAAACACCGTCTCGCGAATGCTGCGCAGGGCGGCGTGATCCTTTTGCCAGTCGGCAATGCGGATGTGGATGTCACTCATCGGCAAACTCCAGGCTACCTTGTTTGACCAGTTCCAGAAGCAGATTACGCCCCTCGTCGTCGGCAAGCCATTGGCCCAGGTTGTCGCTGTGCAGGGCATCGGCGGCGCAGATCAGTTTCAGCAGTTCGCGCAATTTGCCCGGTAGCAGGCGGCTTTGCCCGCTGGCAAACAGCAGCAGATCGTCGTCAACATCCGACCAGGCCAGGCGGGCGCTGGGGTTGCGCACCAGTACGGCGCCATCTTCGAGGCTGGCGAGCAGGTCGTCCTCTTCCAGTTCCGGGCCAGCAACCAGTTCGGGGTAACGCGGCTCGGTCATGAATTGGCCGAACCAGGTTAGCAGCAGGCGCTCGTCGTTCATGTGCTCATTGAGCAGGGCCTTGAGGCGATCCAGGGCGTCGCGCTGGATTTGGTGCGGGTCAGTGCAGGGGACGCTACCGGCATCACTGTAGCGCTCTTCGTCGGTCAGGAATTGGCCAAGAAAGTCGGTGAAGTGGGTCAGTACTTCGGCTGCGCTGGGGGCGCGGAAACCCACGGAGTAAGTCATGCAGTCATTCTCGGCGATACCAAAATGGGCGAGGCGGGGTGGCAGGTAAAGCATGTCGCCGGGCTCCAGCACCCACTCGTCGGTCTCGACAAAGTCGGCGAGGATGCGCAGGTCGGTGTGTTCCAGGATCGGGCTGTCGGCATCGCACATCTGGCCGATTTTCCAGCGCCGTTGGCCGTGGGCCTGGAGCAGGAATACGTCGTAGTTGTCGTAATGCGGGCCGACGCCGCCGCCGGGCGCGGCGTAACTGATCATTACGTCATCGATGCGCCAGCTCGGCAGAAAACGAAAGTGCTCCAGCAACTGTGAGACTTCCGGTACGAACTGATCGACGGCCTGCACCAGCAGGGTCCAGTCGCGTTCCGGCAGGGTCTTGAAGTCGTCTTCGGTGAAGGGGCCGCGGCGCAGCTCCCAGGGTTGTTGGCCGTGCTCAATGACCAGGCGCGCTTCGATTTCGTCTTCCAGCGACAGGCCGGCCAACTCGTCCGGGGAGACCGGGTTCTCGAAGTCGCTAATTGCTTGGCGGATCAGCAGGGGTTTCTTTTGCCAGTAGTCGCGCAGGAACTCGCGTGCCGTGAGGCCGCCCAGTAGTTGCATGGGAGTGTCAGGATTCATCGCTAAGTCCTTGCCAGGTCGTGGCCATAATAAAAAACGCCCGGCACTGCCGGGCGTGCAAAAAGTCCAGGCGCCTTAGATGCGCTGGGCTTGCTCGATGGCATTGCCGATGTAGTTGGCCGGCGTCAGTTGCTTGAGTTCGGCCTTGGCGGCGGCGGGCATGTCCAGGCCGTCAATGAAGCTCAGCAGGGCCTCTGGGCTGATGCCTTTGCCGCGAGTCAGCTCCTTGAGCTTCTCGTAGGGGTTGTCGATGGCGTAGCGGCGCATCACGGTCTGGATCGGCTCGGCGAGCACTTCCCAGCAGGCATCCAGGTCGGCAGCGATGCGTGCCTCGTTCAACTCCAGCTTGCTGATGCCTTTGAGGGTGGCCTCGTAGGCCATGATGCTGTGGGCAAAACCCACGCCCAGGTTGCGTAGCACGGTGGAGTCGGTCAGGTCACGCTGCCAGCGCGAGATCGGCAATTTGCTGGCCAGGTGCTGCAGCAGAGCGTTGGCGATGCCGAGGTTGCCTTCGGAGTTTTCGAAGTCGATCGGGTTGACCTTGTGCGGCATGGTCGAGGAGCCAATTTCGCCGGCGATGGTGCGCTGCTTGAAGTAGCCCAGGGAGATATAGCCCCAGATATCGCGATCGAAGTCGATCAGGATGGTGTTGAAGCGAGCGATGGCGTCGAACAGCTCGGCGATGTAGTCGTGCGGCTCGATCTGCGTGGTGTAGGGATTGAATTGCAGACCCAGGTCGCCTTCGATGAATTGCTTGGCGTTGGCTTGCCAGTCGATAGCCGGGTAGGCCGACAGGTGCGCGTTGTAGTTGCCGACGGCGCCGTTGATCTTGCCCAGCAGCGGCACGGCGGCCACCTGGGCGATCTGCCGCTCCAGGCGGTAGACCACGTTGGCCAGCTCCTTGCCCAGGGTGGTCGGCGAAGCCGGCTGGCCGTGGGTGCGCGAGAGCATCGGCACGGCGGCGAACTTGATGGCCAGTTGGCGGATGGCCTCGGCGGTCTGGCGCATCAGCGGCAGCAATACGCCGTCACGGCCTTCGCGCAGCATCAGGGCGTGGGACAGGTTGTTGATGTCTTCACTGGTGCAGGCGAAGTGGATGAACTCGCTGATCTTGTCCAGCTCCGGCAGCTTGGCCGCCTGTTCCTTGAGCAGGTATTCCACGGCCTTGACGTCGTGGTTGGTGGTGCGTTCGATCTCTTTCACGCGCTCGGCGTGGGCCAGTTCGAAGTTTTCCGCCAGGCTGTTGAGCAAGGCGTTGGCTGCGGCCGAGAAGGGCGCCACTTCGGCGATCTCGGTGTGGGCGGCGAGGCGCTGCAACCAGCGCACCTCAACCATGACGCGGAAACGGATCAGGCCGTATTCACTGAAAATGGGGCGCAGGGCGCTGGTTTTGCTGGCGTAACGGCCATCAACGGGGGAAACCGCAGTGAGCGAGGAAAGCTGCATGGGGTGTTCTCGGGCAGTCGGGCGACGAAAAGGGCGCACATCATACATTAAAAACGCCGTCGGGCCTTGGCTGGCCGCTTGCCGTCAGTCGCGCCGCCGGGCAATGGACAGCAGGCTGGCCGAGAAAATCAGGGCCGCACCCAGTAGCGAGGCGCCGTCCGGGGTTTCCCCCCAGCGCCACCAGGCGATCAATCCGGCGAAGACAATCGCCAGGTAAGCGAACGGGCCGATCACGCCGGGCGGCGCCAGGCTGTAGGCCTTGGACATGATGATTTGACTGGTGGTGGCCAGCAGGCCAATAAGCAGCAGTAGCCAGAGATCGTGACTGTGCAGGGGCTGCCAGCTCCAGCTCAGCGGGATCGCCGAGATCAGGGCGCTGAACAGGGAAAAGTAAAAGACGATGCGATAGGCCGGCTCGGTGTCGCTCATCTCGCGAATCGAGACAAAGGCAAAGGCTGCCAGCAGGCTGGCGGCCAGTCCGACCATGGCCAGGCTGTCGAGTAGGGCGGCGCTGGGCTTGGCCACCAGGAGTACGCCAAACAGGCCGATGCCGGTGGCGCTGAGCATGCGCTTGCTCAGGGGCTCTTTGAGTAGCCACCAGGCGATGATCGGAGTGAACACCGGCGCCGAGTAGGTAAACAGCATGGCGTCGGCGAGGGGCAGGTGGGCGATGGCGTAGAAGAAGCAGTACATTGCCGCCAGGCCGTAGGTGGTGCGCCACAGGTGTGACTTGAGGCGCTGGGTGCGCAGCGGCTGAAAGCCTTTGATCAGCACCAGGGGCAGAAAAAACAGCACCCCCACCAGGTTGCGAAAGAACACCACCGACTCGTTGTTGACGCTGACCGATACCTCGCGAATGGCGACGCTCATCAGGGCAAACAGCAGGGCCGAGAGGGCCAGCATGGCGGCCCCTTGCAGAGGTTTTACGCTGCGGGTGAGCACGGCCTAGTTGCGCAGCAGGGGGTAGAGCTGATTGAGCAACTTGCGCCGGCTGAACAGCAGTTGCCAGCGGTGGCCGCCCAGTTGTCGCCACAGGCGGGCGGCACGGATGCCAGTCAGCAGCAGGGCGCGGATCTTGGCGGCATTGTTCGGTTGCTGCAGGTGGCGCATGTCGCCTTGCACCTGGATGCGTCGGTTGAAGGTGCTCAGGGTGTCCTGGTACAGCGCGCCGCACGCCGCGATTACGTTGTCATGCGCCGGGCCGAAGTGCTGCACCTGTTGTTGGATCTGATCCAGGCGCGTGCCCATGATCTGCAGCATGTCATCGCGCTTGGCCAGCTTGCGCTCCAGGCCCAGCAGCGCCCAGGCATAGCGCAAGGCGTTGCGCTGCAGGCTGGCAGGGTCGCGCTCCAGGGCGCTGACCAGGGTGCGATAGCCGTCGCGCAGGTTGAGGTCGTCACCGCCATAGACTTCCAGGGTGTTCTGCGGCTCGCGCACCAGCAGGCTGCCGAGCATGCAGATCAGCGGCGCTTCGCTGGCCTGGCCGGTCTTGGCGATTTTATCCACCAGGTAGGCCGCTTCGAAGACGGCGCCGAGGGCGATCAATTGCTCCTGGGTCGGGCTCATGGGTGTGACTCCGCGCCGTACCAGGGTTCGGTCGTCTCGATCACGCCACCGCCCAGGCAGATTTCGCCGTCATAGAAGACGACCGACTGGCCGGGGGTTACGGCGCGTTGCGGAGCGCTGAACAGGGCGCGATAGCCGTTTGCGGTTTGCTCCAGGGTGCAGGCCTGGTCGGTTTGTCGATAACGCACTTTAGCCGTCAGTTGGCGCGGAGCGTCGAGAGCCACAGGGTTGACCCAGAATATTTCCGAGACCTGCAGGGCGCGGGAAAACAGCCAGGGATGTTCGTTGCCCTGGCCGACCACCAGAACGTTGCGCGCGAGGTCTTTGGCGAGCACGTACCAAGGTTCGTCGCTGGCGTCTTTCATACCGCCAATGCCCAGGCCCTGGCGCTGGCCAATGGTGTGATACATCAGGCCGTGATGCTGGCCGATCTGCTCGCCGGTGGTGGTTTCAATCGGCCCCGGCTGGGCGGGCAGGTATTGCTTGAGGAAGTCGCTAAAGCGCCGTTCACCAATAAAACAGATGCCGGTGGAGTCTTTTTTCTTGGCCGTGGCCAACTCGTATTTTTCGGCGATGGCGCGCACGGCGGGCTTTTCCAGTTCGCCAACCGGGAACAGGGTGCGTGCGATCTGGGCGCCGCCGACGGCGTGCAGAAAGTAGCTTTGATCCTTGTTCGGATCGAGGCCCTTGAGCAGTTCGGTGCGCCCCTCGACGTCGCGACGACGCACGTAATGGCCGGTGGCGATTAGGTCGGCACCGAGCATCAGGGCGTAATCGAGAAAGGCTTTGAACTTGATTTCACGGTTGCACAGGATGTCCGGGTTCGGCGTGCGCCCGGCTTTGTATTCGGCCAGAAAGTGCTCGAAGACGTTGTCCCAGTATTCGGCGGCAAAGTTGGCGGTGTGCAGTTTGATGCCGATGCGCTCGCATACGGCCTGGGCGTCGGCCAGATCGTCCATGGCCGTGCAGTAATCCGTGCCGTCGTCTTCCTCCCAGTTCTTCATGAACAGGCCTTCCACTTGATAGCCTTGCTCGAGGAGCAGCAAGGCAGACACGGAAGAGTCGACGCCGCCGGACATGCCGACGATTACGCGCTGTTTTGAGGTGTCACGAACGGGATCAGGCATAGGTATTCAGGCGTGGCTATAAGGCAATAAAGGGGGCGATTCTATCAGGCTCGGCGGCGCCGCGCAGATCAGCTCGGTTGGCGGATCAGGGATAGCGCAAAACGCTCGCCGGCTAGGTAGTCGTCAAGGCATTGCATGACCAGTTCACTGCGCCAGCGCTCCGGCTGCGCCGCCAGTTCGTCGCGGGTCAGCCATTGCGGGCCGATGATGCCCTGATCTAGAGGCAGGTCGGGATGGTGGCGCACGGGCGTGGCGGCAAAACAAACGCGTTGGTAAGTGATGCCATTAGCGGGGGCGGTGTACAGATAAATGCCGGTGACGGCGCTGAGCTCGACCTCCCAGCCGGTCTCTTCGAGGGTTTCGCGCAGGGCTGCCTGGATCAGACTTTCGTCGGCTTCCAAATGGCCGGCAGGCTGGTTAAATACCGCTCGACCTTCGGCCAGCTCTTCAACCATGAGAAAGCGACCGTTGTCTTCAACCAGGGTGGCGACGGTGACGTGGGGCGTGAAGCGCATGGGATGCTCCTTGAGTGGGTCGCTGATGGTAGCGCGAGGCTTCTCGGGGAGCGAGGTTAGGGTTGAATTGCCGATGTGCTGCTAAATTCAACCATGGTCAATTTGTTACGGCGTGTAGTGCCTTGTAGTTTGGCTACATGCTGATGCGGATAGCCGTTTTTAGGCTGGCGCAATGTGCTAAAGAGTTGGCTTTTTAAAGGAAAGTGCGTGACTTTTTGTAGAAAAACTACAAGAATGATTTGCCTTTTC
>DAITLT010000121.1:0-9140 GCA_036835505.1 Pseudomonas sp. | reverse complement strand
CACGTGCCGAACCGGGCCGAAGCGCGTCATCATTCCCCGCCACTGCCGCCGCCCGCCGCGCAAACCGGGGGTTTAGCGGATTTCTACAGGCACGCCGGGCGTCCTGGCGTTATCCTTGCAACCCGCCGACCCCGCACCCCGCGTCACGCGCCCTTCTGCACCTTTAAAGAGCTTGTTATGGAAACCGTAAACACCCAGCTGTCGATGACCGTGTTGATGACCCCGGACATGGCCAATTTCTCCGGCAATGTGCACGGTGGCACCCTGCTCAAGTACCTCGACCAGGTCGCCTATGCCTGCGCCAGCCGCTATGCCGGCTGCTACGTGGTGACCCTGTCGGTGGACCAGGTCAACTTTCGCCAGCCCATCCATGTCGGCGAACTGGTGACCTTTCTCGCCTCGGTCAACTATGCCGGGCGCAGCTCGATGGAGGTCGGCATCAAGGTGATCACCGAAGACATCCGCGAAAAATCCGTGCGCCATACCAACAGTTGCTTCTTCACCATGGTCGCCGTGGATGACCAGGGCAAACCCACCGCCGTGCCGCAATTGCCCCTCACCACGGCCGACGAAAAACGCCGCTTCCTGCAGGCCCAGCAACGCCGACAAATTCGCCAGGAACTCGAACAACGCTACCAGGCCCTGCACCTGCAAGCCTGAGCCGGACCGCCGGCCAGGCCATAGCCGGCGGCGAATCCAGGCAGCGACCACCCAGGTAGTTTGGCGGCAGCCTGTTAAGCTCTGCGTACCTGTCGAGGAGTTCCCATGCTGAGCCTGGCCGATCTGTTTGTTGTTTTACTCTTCACCAGCGCGGGCGCCTGGTTGTGGCGCGGCCACGGCATTCGCGAGCGCGCCCTGGCCCTGGTGCGCCGTCATTGCGAGAAAATGGATGTGCTGCTGCTCGACGACAATGTTGCCCTGCGCCGCCTCAGCCTGCTGCGCGACGCCCACGGCCAGCGCCGCCTGGCGCGGGTGTATGGCTTCGAGTTCACGGTCACCGGCGAGCAGCGCCACGTCGGCAGCATCAGCATGTTCGGCCAGCACCTCGGGCAGATCGAACTGGACGCCCACCCGTTCAGCGCCAACGCCGAGGACGCCCCCACGCCGGCTAACGTGGTGCAACTGAACGACTGGCGCCAGCGTCCACCGCCCGCCGGCTAAGGCCGGGTTGGCGCAGTCTTAACGCAGTAAAAACGCGCGTATCCGACCCGCTGCCGTCTCGGCATCTTCCTGCATAAAGCAGTGACCACCGGCCAGGGTGTGGCTGCTGACATGGGGGTTGATGACCATCCAGCGCGCCACGGCGCCGGCAATAAAGGGGTAGGTGGTCTGCCCGTAAAGCACCTCGGTCGGGGTTTGCACCTTGGCCAGGGACGACCACAAACGCTTGGGGAAGGAGCCGAAGATATCCGCCTCACGGCTGGGCCGACATTTCAGCTCGACGCCACCCTCGACCTCTTTCAGGCCGTGCTCGACGTAAGCCTGCAGCGCCTCGTCGCACCAGCCCTTGAACATCCCGCGGCCGTGCAAGCCGGCAAACGCGGCCTGCCGATCCGGCCATTGCCGGCGCCGCGAACGGGCCTTGCTGGCCATGCTGTTACGCCGGTACAGACCGACCACGTCAGACAGCGCCATCACCCCGATCATCGCCGGGGTGAACAGCACCGGGTCGAGCAGCACCGCACGCTGAAACAACTGCGGCTGCTGGGCCAGCATCAGGCTGGTGAGCACCCCGCCAAAGCTGTGGCCGAGGGCCAAACAAGGCACCGCGCCGAACGCAGCGCGCCCGGCCACAAAGGCCTCCACGGCCAGCTCGGCACTGCGGTTCCAGCCATGGAAACGACCGCCGTGATCGCTGTCGCCATGGCCCTGGACGTCACACAGCCAGAGATCGAAATCCGCCGCCAATAGCCTCAGCAGGGGTTCATAGGTACGCCCGCAAAAACCATTGCCATGCAGAAAATGCAGCAACGGCTTGCCCGACGGCGGCGTATGCCAACCGCGCAGGGTGAAACCGGCGGAACAGGAATGGGACCAGGGTTGCAGCAACATAACGACACTCATTAGACGCAATGGCGGCAGTCTAACCAGCCAACCGGCACAAGGAAAATTCCGCAGCGACTGCTAGGATGGCCGCCTTTGACCCTTCGACGTGACGCGCCCCATGGATATTTCCGCCCTGTTTGACCTGTTTCTGCACCTGGATCGCCACCTGGATGCGCTGATCACCCAATACGGGGTGTGGATCTACGCCATTCTGTTTCTGGTGATTTTCTGCGAAACCGGGCTGGTGGTGATGCCCTTCCTGCCGGGCGACTCGCTGCTGTTTATCGCCGGCGCAGCCGCCGTGCACAGCGGCCTCGACCCATGGATTCTCGGCATCAGCCTGTTCTTTGCCGCCACCCTGGGCGACAGCTGCAACTACTGGGTGGGCCGGCGCTACGGGATTCGCCTGTTCGAGCGCGGCAACTCGAAGATCTTCCGCCGTGACTACCTGCTGCGCACCGAGATTTTCTACGCCGACCACGGTGCCAAAACCGTCACCCTGGCGCGCTTCCTGCCGATCCTGCGCACCTTCGCACCCTTCGTCGCCGGCCTCGGGCGCATGCCCTACGGTCAGTTCCTCAGCTACAGCGTGCTCGGCAGCCTGCTGTGGATCGGCGGCCTGATCACCCTCGGCTACCAGTTCGGCAACGTGCCCTTTATCAAGCAGAACCTGACCCTGCTGATTCTGTTCATCATCGGCCTATCGCTGGTGCCGATGCTGCTCGGTTGGTGGCATCAGCGCCGGCAAAGCAAGGCCTAACTCGCCAGTAAGCAGGCGGCCAGCCCCTGATTGAGCGCCTGCTGATCCTGAGCGGCACTGAAGATCAGCTCCAGCCGCGAGTCCTTCCTCCATTCACTGCTGCGCCAGTGCGGCACCTCGCCATCCAGGGCATTGGCCGACAGCCAGCCGGCGTTGCTTTGCAGCACCAGCTTGGCGCGGCGCCAGGGCCAGGTCGCCAACCACTGCTGCACCCGCAATAGTTCGAACTGCTGACTGGGGTGCCAACGCCAACCGATGCTCCAGCCTTCGGCCTGCTCCTGTACCTGGCAAATAGGCTCACGCGGGTCGCGCCACAGCGCCGGCAACGCCGCGCCGCCTTCAGGCAGTGGCAACGCGGCGCCCGCGGCTTGGGCACGCGCGTCGATGCCCGGCACAGCGCTCAAGGGCAGTTGGCCCTGAGTCGTCCAATACAGCGGCAACGCCGGCAATTGCGCCTGCACTCGCGCCCGGCTGGCGTCATCGAGCTGCTCCGCCTTGTTCAGCAGCAACAGACCGGCCAGACCGAGGGCCGCCTGCTGACTGACCGGCAGCGGCTGACCGGCCGCCAGGGCCGCCGCATCCAGCACCAGCAGCGGCGGCTGCAGGGCCAGCACACCGGCCCACGGCGGCTCGGCCAGTTGCCGCAGCAACTCGGCCGGATGGCCCAGGCCGGAAGGTTCGATCAGCAGACGATTCGGTCGCGCCTGGCGCAGCAGACGTGCCAGGCCAACCTGAAACGGCGCGCCGTTGACGCAGCACAAACAGCCGCCGGGCACTTCCGCCAGGCTGATGCCGTCCGCCGCCGTGGTCAGCAGGGCTTGATCCAAACCGATCTGGCCGAACTCGTTGATCAGCACCGCCCAGCGTTCGTCCGCCGGTTTGTGCGCCAAAAGGTGGCGAATCAGGCTGGTCTTGCCGGCACCCAGGGGGCCGGCGATCAGATGGGTGGGAATCTGGCTGAGCATGGGCAATCTCGATAGGTGCGCAGTCGCCATGCTGCCGCCTTTATCGGCACCAGGAAAGCCGCGTGGTAAAGTCCCGCGCATTTCGTCGAGGAGGATTATCCATGCGTCGCGGATTTGTTTGGTTGTTAAGCGCCCTGCCCCTGCTGGCCCAGGCCGAAGCCTGCATCGTGCACAGTCAGAGCGCGCAGGTGGACGTCAAGGTCTGCCAGCAGAACCGCAGTATTCCGGCCGGGCTGTTCCACGACGGCTTTTGCCAGCCGCAACTGGCCGGGCAGAAGGTCGAGGTCACCTACACCGAGCAGTGCCCAAGCGGCGCCTTCGGCAGTTGCCGGAATGCCAAGGTGGCCGGCACGCCTTATCAGCAGGACATTCACTACTACGGCGTGGCCAGCGATGCGCGTCTGCTCAAGCCGGCCTGCGAGCAGCAATCCAAGGGCGTGTGGGTGGCTTTTTAAGCAACCCGCAGCGCAGACGCAGTAACTGTTCAAGCCGGATCAGGCCGCCTCTGTATCCCAGGGCCCGAACGGGTCCGGCAGGCTGCGCCAGGCCTCGCTGCCCAGGGCCATTTCCGCGTCGTCCAGCAGGCAGGCCTCCAGCTCGGCGGTCAGTTGGGCGAAGTCGATATGCTGGCCAATAAACACCAGCTCCTGGCGGCAATCGCCGACCTCGGCCTGCCAGTTGCGCATGATCGCCTGCACGCCCTCGTCGTCTTCTGGCCACTGCTCTTTCGGCACAAAACGCCACCAGCGTCCGGCAAAACCGTGACGCATCAGGCCGCCGGCCTGGGACCAACTGCCGGCCTCCTGATACTTGCTGGCCAGCCAGAAAAAGCCCTTGGAGCGCAGCAGGCGGCCATTGCTCCATTCGCGGTTGATAAAGTTGAAGAAGCGCTCGGGGTGCAACGGCCGGCGTGCGCGCCAGGCTGTGGAGGCGATGCCGTATTCCTCGGTTTCCGGCACATGCTCACCGCGCAACTCCTTGAGCCAGCCAGGCGCCTGGGCGGCCCGCTCGAAGTCGAAGCGGCCGGTATTGAGAATTCGCTCCAGCGGCACCTGGCCCATGCTCATCGGCACGATCTCGGCGTGGCTGTTGAGCCGGCGCAGGATCGCCAGCAGCTCGTCGCGCTCGGCGCTGCTGATCAGGTCGATCTTGCTGAGCAACAGCACATCGGCAAACTCCACCTGCTCGATCAGCAAGTCGGTGATCGAGCGCTCGTCCTCTTCGCCGAGGCTTTCATCGCGGCTGGCCAGGCTTTCGGCGGCATGGAAGTCCTGCAGGAAGTTCACCCCGTCGACCACCGTGACCATGGTGTCGAGGCGCGCAATGTCGGCCAGGCTGTGGCCATCTGCGTCACGGAAGGTGAAGGTTTCCGCAACCGGCAGCGGCTCGGCAATCCCGGTTGACTCAATCAACAGGTAATCGAAACGCCCGTCACGAGCCAGGCGTCCAACCTCCTCCAGCAGGTCTTCGCGCAGGCTGCAGCAGATGCAGCCGTTGCTCATTTCCACCAGTTTTTCTTCGCTGCGATTGAGGCTGACATCGCGCTGCACTTCGCTGCCATCGATATTGATTTCACTCATGTCATTGACGATCACCGCGACCTTGAGGCCTTCGCGGTTACGCAAAAGGTAATTGAGCAGGGTGCTTTTGCCGGCACCGAGAAAGCCGGAGAGCACGGTGACGGGAAGACGAGCAGACATGGGCCGTTTCTCATTCAGTTGACGGGACAGTGAATATTTTTGTTATAACATAACACTAATTACTCAAAACAGCCGATCCCGTCACAATGAACAGCCTCACCCTGCCAGACATGGCCGCACAAACGCTCGACCAGCAGCAACCTCTAGACTGGGTTGGTATGCACGGTATTGCCCTGCCCTTGCGCCTGCATGGGCAGTTGATTGCCGGCCGTGCGGCGGCGGGTGTCAGCCTGGATGATGGGGCGGCGCGCGGGATTCATATGTCGCGCCTGTACTTGGCGCTGGAGCACCTGCACGAGGCCGAGCTGAGTCCGACCTTGCTACGCCAGGTACTTGAACAGTTCCTCGCCAGCCATCACGGCTTGTCGCGTTGCGCCTACTTGGATTTAGACGGCCAAAGCCTGTATCAGCGCCCAGCCCTGATTAGCCCACTGGCAGGCTGGAAGGCTTATCCCTTCAGCCTGCGCAGCCGCCTGGATGAACAGGGGTTTCACGTGGAACTACAGGTGGAAATCGGCTATTCGTCGACCTGCCCGTGTTCGGCGGCCCTTGCCAGACAATTGATACAGGCGAAATTTAGAAGCGATTTTGCTGTCAAAAGCATCGATCATGCCGCCATTGAGCATTGGCTTGGTAGCACCCATGGAATTCTGGCCACTCCCCATAGCCAGCGCAGCACGGCGACCTTGAAGGTACGTTTGCACCGCGACTGCAGCGAACTGCCTCTGCTAGCGCTGATTGATGCCGCCGAGAATGCCCTCGGCACGGCGCTGCAAACCGCAGTCAAACGCGCCGACGAGCAAGCCTTTGCCCTGGCCAACGGACAAAATCTGATGTTCTGCGAAGATGCCGCCCGCCGCCTGCATCGCATGCTGCGTGAACAATCCCAGGTGGCGGGCTTCCAGCTGCGCGTGGTGCATGCGGAAAGCCTGCACGCCCATGACGCGGTCGCCCACAGCAGTTGGCAATGGCAGCCGTGCAACACGCCAGGCAAGTAGCTGGCTAATCGGCTTTGCTGTTAGGGTTACGGCTGATTGCATCTCAGCTCAGCTTGATCTTTACCGAGAAAACCCATGTTTCCTGAAAGCAGCATTCCCGAACTGGCCCACGTGATTCAGTTGGCCGTCGCTCCGGTGTTTTTGCTCACCGCGCTGAGCACCATGCTGTCGGTATTGATCAATCGCCTGTCGCGGGTGGTCGATCGTACCCGCAAGCTCGAAGCCTTTATCCTCGACAACCCGGCACGCTCGTCGCAGCCGCACAGCGAACTGTTCACCCTGTTCCGCCGCACCGTGCTGTGTAACCGTGCGATCAACCTGTGTACCTTCACTGCGCTGCTGATCTGCACGCTAATTGCCTTGCTGTTTATCAGCGAGCTAATGGCCTTCAACGCTACCTACGCGGTGGCGGCGTTGTTCGTGGTCAGCATGGGTACCTTTATCGTGGCCCTGCTGAGTTTCCTGCAGGAGATCCGCGTGGCCTCTACGGCCCTGGAAAATTCCGCCAAGCAGATTCTCGACCTGACCAATACCATTGAGAAACCCTGACCTGCCGGCGACCCGCTATGTTGCTGCTCTCCAATAACGTCCACTTGCCCGCCAGCGAGATCGAGCTGAGCGCCATTCGCGCCCAGGGTGCCGGCGGGCAGAACGTCAACAAGGTGTCCAGCGCCGTACACCTGCGCTTCGATATCCAGGCCTCGTCCTTGCCGCCGTTCTACAAGGAGCGTCTGCTGGCCCTGCGCGACCAGCGCATCACCAGCGATGGCGTGATCATCATCAAGGCCCAGCAATACCGCACCCAGGAACAGAACCGCAGCGACGCCCTGGAGCGTTTAAAAGAGCTGATCCTGGCAGCAATCAAGGTGGAAAAGACACGCCGGCCCACCAAGCCGACCCTCGGCTCGAAGAAACGCCGCCTGGAGGGCAAAAACCAGCGCAGCAGCATCAAGGCCGGGCGTGGCAAGGTCGACTACTAAGCCCTTGCCTGAGCAGCTGCAGCGCCGCTTAACCCAGGCTTGAATGCCCAGGGTCGAGGCCCTGCCCCTGGGCAGCCGGAGCGGCGTTCGCGCGTCCGCTTTGCGCCGCACAAATAAGCGGGAAAAGCAGCCGACAAAGGGTGAAAAAATACTCACCGGGGATCTTTTCGCGGGGGGCCAGTGGGTGAATAATGCGCGGCCAAGGTGTTCAGTAAAACAAGACGCTACATCGAATATATCAAACGCCTTTTGACCCTTAAGTGAGGTGACAACCCCCATGCCACAGCGCATTTGCATCCTGGAAACCGATAACATTCGCCCGGAACTGGTCGAGCAGTACAAAGGCTACGGCCACATGTTCCAGCAACTCTTTGCCACCCAACCGATCGCGGCAGAGTTTGAGGTTTATAACGTGGTCCAGGGCGAATACCCGGCCGAGGACAAACGTTACGATGCATACCTGATCACCGGCAGCAAAGCCGACTCGTTCGGCAGCGACCCGTGGATCGAGACCCTGCGTGGCTATGTGCTCAAGCTCTACCAGCGTGGCGACAAGCTGCTCGGTGTGTGCTTTGGTCACCAGTTGCTGGCCCTGTTGCTGGGCGGCAAGACCGAGCGCGCCAGCCAGGGCTGGGGCATGGGCATCCATCGCTACCAGGTGACGCAAAAGCCCGCCTGGATGACCCCGCAAACCGACACCCTGGACATGATGATCTGGCACCAGGACCAGGTCACCCAGTTACCTGAAGGCGCGACCCTGCTGGCCTCCAGCGAGTTCTGCCCGAACGCCGCCTACGCGATTGGTGATCAGGTGCTGTGCTTCCAGGGCCATCCGGAGTTCTTCCACGACTACTCCCGCGACCTGCTGGTATTGCGCCGCCACGCTTACGAGCCAAGCCTCTACCAAAGCGCCATCGACAGCCTCGACCAGGCCCACCAGGGCAGCGCCGTGGCCGAGTGGATGATGCGCTTCATCTCCCAGGGCAAGACCGCCTGATCCGGGGCCGCGCCAACGCCTGAAGGCCCCGCGCCTGGCAGTCCTGGCGCGGCTGGCTTATAACGGCGGTTACCCGACCCAGGATGACCGCCATGCTCGAACTGCGCCCCAGCTGTGAACACTGCAACCAGGCCTTGCCCCCGGCGGCCGAGGACGCCCGCATCTGCAGCTTCGAATGCACCTTCTGCGCCGCCTGCGTGGCCCTACTGGAGAACGTCTGTCCGAACTGCGGCGGCGGTTTCAGCCCGCGGCTGATTCGCCCGGCCCGCAACCACAAGGGCGATAATTGCACCGCCCATTACCCACCAAGCAACACGGTCAAACACCGGCCGGTGGACCTGACCGCCCACGCCCTGTTCGCCGCGCGCCTGCGGCAGATTGCACCTGGCGCGCGCTAAGCGCTTACTCCACCGTCGAGGCTGTAGGAACTTTTGTGTAACCGGTCCATGTACTGAAAAGGGAAAGGGAAAAGGGAAAGGGAAAGGGAAAAGGGGACAGCCGCATCACCGGCGAAGGCATGATAGTGATCAAAGCCCAGCAATACCGCCCCCAGGAACAAAACCGCAGCGATGCCCTGGAGCGGCTAAAAGAGCTGATTCTGGCCGCAATCAAAGTCGAGAAAGCCCGCCACCCGGCCAAACCCACCCTAGGGTCTGTTCCCGTTTCATCACGAACCGCGTTGCTGCGAGAAATG
>DAITLT010000120.1:0-9174 GCA_036835505.1 Pseudomonas sp. | reverse complement strand
GGAGCGGGTGATCAACGTGCCGGCGCGCGGCATCGGCGAGAAAACCGTCGAGACCATCCGTGAACAGGCGCGCGCCGCCGATCTGTCGATGCACGCCGCGATCAGCCTGATCATCGCCAACAAGGGCTTGCCGGCGCGGGCCTGTGGCGCCCTGGCCGGGTTCCTGGAAACCCTCGACAACCTCGCCGCCAAGGTGCTGGAAATGCCCCTGGGGCTGATGACCCAGACGGTGATCGAACAATCCGGCCTGCTCGCCTACCACAAGGAAGAGAAAGGCGAGAAAGCCCAGGCCCGAGTAGAAAACCTTGAGGAACTGGTCAGCGCCGCCCGTGCCTTCGAAACCATGGAGCTTGAGGAAGACACCACCCTGCTAGCCGCCTTCCTCGACCACGCCTCCCTGGAGGCCGGCGACACCCAAGCCAGCGAGCACGAAGACAGCGTGCAGCTGATGACCCTGCACAGCGCCAAGGGCCTGGAGTTCCCACGGGTATTCCTGGTCGGCATGGAAGAAGGCCTGTTCCCGCACAAGATGAGCCTGGAAGAGCCCGGCCGTCTGGAGGAAGAGCGCCGTCTGGCCTACGTCGGCATCACCCGCGCCATGCAATGGCTGGTGATCAGCTACGCGGAAACCCGCCGCCTGTATGGCAACGAGACCTACAACAAGGTGTCGCGCTTCGTCCGCGAGATTCCCGATGGGCTGCTCCAGGAAGTGCGCCTGAGCAACAGCGTCAGCCGTCCCTTCGCCGGCACCCGCAACCAGAGCATGAGCAACAGCAACCTGTTCGCTGGCGCCGAAGTGCCGGAAACCGGCTTCAGCCTCGGCCAGAGCGTGCGCCACAGCCTGTTCGGCGAGGGCGTGATCCTCAACTTCGAAGGTGCCGGCGCCCAGGCGCGGGTGCAGGTCAACTTCACCAGCGAAGGCACCAAATGGCTGATGCTCGGCTACGCCAAGCTGGAAGCGGTGTGAGGGCACGGCCGCGGATCAGCCGGCCCTCGCACAAAAATCCAGAAACATTCTAACGCTGGCCTCCGCCGCCCTCGCTGGGCAAGATGCGCGCGTGCAATCCCTTTGAGAGATGACTCAATGCAACGTTTTATGACCGTTTTTCTGGCCCTGTGCCTGGGCCTGACCCTGAGCCTGGACGCCAATGCCAAACGTATGGGCAGCGGCAAATCCTTTGGCGCCGCGCCTAGCCATCAAACCAGCCAGAGTCGCCAAGCCGCGCCGAGCGCCACCGCTGCCGCCCCCATGGCCGGCAAGGCCGCTGCCACCAGCGGCGCATCGAAGTGGCTAGGCCCGCTGGCCGGCCTGGCCGCCGGTGGTCTGCTGGCCTCGATGTTTATGGGTGACGGCTTCCAGGGCATGCAGATCTTCGACATGCTGATCATCGCCCTGATCGCCTTCCTGGCCTTCCGTTTTATCGCCTCGCGGCGCAAGCAGCAGGCCCAGCCCGCCATGGCCGGTGGCGTACCCTATCAGCGTGAGATGCCGCAAAGCGCCCCGGCCTCGATCTTCGGCGGCAGCAGCGCCGCCAGCGGCAAGGCGCCGATCAAGGCACCGGCCTGGTTCAACGAAACCAGCTTCGTGAATGCCGGTCGTGAGCACTTCCTCAGCTTGCAGCAGCACTGGGATGCCAACGAAATGGACAAGATCGCCGAGTTCACCACGCCGCAGTTGCAGGCCTTCCTGCAAAAAGAGCGAGCTGACCTGGGCGACGCCTTCCAGTCGACCTATATCGACAACCTCGAGGTACAGCTCGACGGTCTCGACGACCAGGCCGACAAGACCATCGCCACCCTGACCTTCAGCGGCATCGAGAAGACCTCGCGCTTCGACCAGGGCGAAGCCTTCAGCGAAAGCTGGCGGATGGAGCGCGCCCACGGCGACAACCAGCCATGGTTGATCGCCGGCATGCGCCAGAACTAAGAACCTGTTTAGGCTCTGCTGCGCGTCGAGCAAGCGGCGGTAACAACAGGTGCAACCACAATGCCGTTCACTTACCCCAAGTGAACGGCATTTTTGTGGCCTGGATGCAATCCGGGAAGTTCGTTGTCCTGCAAATCCATCCTCGGATTTCATCCGGGCTACCCCTGTGGCGCCTTAACTGACGCGCATTGCAGGCGCGGCCGGATTTGTCGCATCCAGGCTCTGCTAAAGTCAGACAACCCTGCACCACCCACCCCATGAGGACGAGACGATGATTGGATACGCAACCATTGGCAGCAACGACCTGGCCAAGGCCAAGGCATTCTACGGCGAGCTGCTCGGCGAGATGGGCGCCAAGGTGCTGATGGATGTCGGCCGCGCCGCGTTCTACGGCACCAGCATGGGCCAACCGATGCTGGGCATTTGCACGCCGTACAACCAGGAGGCCGCCAGCCCAGGCAACGGCAATATGATTGCCCTGCCGGGCGGCTCGCGCGCCGGGGTAGACGCCCTGTATGCCAAGGCCATCAGCCTCGGCGCCACCGACGAAGGCGCACCGGGCGAGCGCATGCCCGGCTTCTACGCCGGCTACTTCCGCGACCTGGACGGCAACAAGCTGGCCTTCTTCCATATGGGCTGATGCCCACCAGGCGACAACCAAGCCCTGGGTGGCGCGCCTTGTTGGCGGCGCGGCTCAGGGCTTTTTGCTGATCCAGGCCCAGCGCATTTCACAGCTAATCGGCTGCTGGCCACTGTCATCGCTGACAGTCACCGCCACCAGCACCTCGCCGCGCGCCTGCTCGGCCATGGCGGCAATCTGCTCGGCGCTCAGGCTGGCCACCGCCGTCAGCCCGCCAACCACGCGTTTGAGGTAGTCCACCTTGAGGCTCTTGATCAGCAGCAGCTTGTTGTCCGGCATGTTCATCGCCACCAGAAAGCCCGTGGCCGACTCGGCCAACAAGGCCATGGCGGCGGCATGCACACCCTTGATGTGGTTTTGCACCGGCCGCCGGTTGGCGATGCTCAGGCTCGCCCGCGTGCGGGTCATTGCATGCACGCGCACCCGCGCGGTGCCGGCCAGTTTGACTTGGGAGCCGAACAGCCGGCTAAGCAGTGGCGTGTGCCAGGCGGCGGGTAATCTGTAGATCAGCGCGACAACGCGATTGAGGCGGTTGGCAACGGCCATGGGCAACTCCAGACAGGGCGACAAGGCGGCCAGTCTGGCAGAGCGCCAACCTGCCGATCAGGGCCGCTCAGGCAGGCGCCCCCGGCAGATCGGCCAATCCGCCCCTGGGCTCGGTCAGGGCTTCTTAAACACCGGCGCCACGCTGGCCGGCGCCTCGCCTTTGGCCCACTGCTGCAGCTCCAGGGTGCGCGCCTTGCTGGTGGCCAGGGACTTGTTCAGGGTCTCGGTGTAGTACTCCAGCCAGGTGCGCGAGCCCGGCAGCATATAGGCCAGGTCACGCATGCCCACCTGCAGGGTGAGGATCACCTGCTGGAAATCGTTCTCCTGGCCCTGCAGGGTTTTTGCCAGTTGGCCGACAGTGCCCGGATCTTCCGTGGCGGCCGGTTTGAGGATGCCGGTCAGGTTGCCGCTCTGCTGCAGCGCCAGTTGCGCGCCCTGCTTCTGCACCTGGGCCTGCAACTCGCCGACATCGCCCTTGAGCCCCTGCACCTGCTTCTCCAGTTGGCTGATCTGCTCGGCGGCGGCCTGGCTCGGATCATCCGCCAGCAGGCTGGACACCTGCACCGCCAGCAACACCAGCAGCATCAGCCCGACCACCCCGGCCACGCCGTAAAGGATCAGGCGGCTCACCTTGCTGCTCTTCTCCAGCGCCTGCAGGCGCTCGGCATCGCTGAGGGGCTCCGCCACCGCGGCCTCACTGTCTTTGCTCATGTCACTCTCCCTGCGGCCGCTGGCCGGGCTTATATCCTCACCTATCGACCATAGCAGCTAAAGCCTGAGCGCCTGGATATGCTCGGCACCGACACGCCGACCGGCGGGCTGGTAGACTCGCCGACAGCCCCGCGCCGTCTGCCGCGCGCCCCTGCAACTGGAGATCCAGACCGTGGAAGAAGTCATCGAACAACTGCGCGAACTCAACGAACCGGTACCGGTACCGCTGGAGTTGCCTGACGAAGAAACCCTGGTGGAAATCCAGGAGCAGATCCTCATCCACCTGCCGTTCGAGCTGCGCGAATTCCTGCTCAAGGTCAGCGACGTGGTCTACGGTCGCCTGGAGCCGGTGACCGCCAGCGACCCGCAATCGCACACCTACCTGCCGGAAGTCACCGCCACCGCCTGGGATCTGGGCGTACCCCGCGACCTGGTGCCGATCTGCCAGGACGGCCGCGACTATTACGTGGTCGATGTCGAGGGCGAAGTCACCCTCTGGTCCGGCGCCGAAGGCGAACTGACCGACGAAACCTGGGACTCGGTGTGGCACTGGGCCCGCGATGTGTGGCTGGAAAGCTGAATGCCCCACAACGCCGGGCTAGGCTTCGCGACGCTAGCGGACCGCGGCGCCTGATGGCGGACTTACGGCTGGATAGTCGGTTCTCAGTAGCCCGGATGCAATCCGGGAGGGGATTGGCAAGGTAACCAACGTCCCGGATTGCATCCGGGCTACGCCGCTCTGCGCTCAGGGCAGATAGATGCGGAACTCGCCTCCCCCCAGCGGCCCGCCGTTGCTGATCTCGATATGCCCACGCAGGCCCTGGCGCTCATGCAGGGCGGCGATGCGCCCGGCGAAGTACAAGCCCAGGCCGGTGCTGCCGGTGCTGTGGTTGATGCCCAGGGCATAATCGGACTGCTTGACCAGCATGGCCTCGGGGTAGCCAACGCCGTCGTCACAAATCGACAGCACCACCCCGCCCGCCGCCTCCCAGGCGCGCACCAGCAAGTGCTGCTGCGCATAGCGGATCGAGTTGGTGATGATATTGGCGACCACCGAGCCGAGCAGGTCCTGGTCGAAGAAGCCCAGCAGGCCGAACTCCGCCACGTCGCAGCGGGCCTCGATATGGCGGCTCTGCAGCACCTCCTGATGGCGCGCCAGTTGCGCCTCGATAAAGTCCTCCAGCTCGTGGTGCGCCGGACGCAACGGCAACTGGTTGACCCCCAGCTTGTACAGCCCCAGCAGTTGCACCAGCATGCCGTTGAGGCGGGCAAACTCGTACTCGATGATGCCGTGCTCGCGGTTGTGCAACAGCGCCTCGGGCAATTGGCCAAGCCACTGGCTGTGGGTCTGGGTGAGCAGGGCCAGGGAGTTCTTCATGTCATGTACGGTGGAGGCGATCACCGTGGAAAACTCCAGCCCCTCGGGTGGCGTACTCATGGGCCAAAGGCCTTGTTGTGCAGTTGCTGATAGCGCGCATGGCGCGGGTCGCTGGGCGGCAGCATGCGCACCGCCTGCAGGCAGCGCCGGCACTCGTCGAGCAGGGCTTCGTCTGGTTTATCGCCGCCCAGGCGCAGCAACGACTGGGCGGTATTCAGGGCGATGCTGATGTTCTTCGGCTGGTGCTGCAGGGCCTGGCGAAACAACGCCAGGGCATCGGCGAAACGGCCCATCTGGTAACTGCGCACGCCCTGGCGATTGAGGTCGATGGCCTCGCTGGCGGCGCCGAGAATATCCGGATCAGCGGTCTGCTTGGCGATGCCCTGCATCACCAGCGGATCATCGCCATACACCTCGACGCAATTTTTCAGCAACGCGTCGCTGGCCTGCGCCTGGCCCAGTTCACGCAACTGGCTGGCCACCTGCAGGCTGACGGCAGCGGAGAACAGCTGATCGAGCGCGCCGAGCTGGCTCATGGCCTCATCGGTGAGCTTTTTCGCCAGCGCCGGATCGCCGGATTTGACCAGGCTCTGGGCGTGGGTCAGGCGCGCGCGCACCTGCACCAGCGGGTCGTTGCTGTAGCTCTTCTGCAGCTCGCCGAGGGTCTGGTTGATGTCGGCCTGCACGCGCTTGTCCAGGCTGCCGTCGCCGGCCTGGGCGGTGAGGGCCTGGGCCAGGCCGAGGTAGTTATCCGGGCTCTTGAACAGCGAGGTACGGCCCTGCTCCATGGCCTGTCGATAGGCGCGGCTGGCGCTGGCGAAGTCCTCATTCTGCAAGGCCAGCTTGCCCAGCTCCATCTGCCGGCGAATCGCCAAGGGCGACAGTTTTATCGCCTCTTCGAGCACCTGCTGGGCGCGCGAGCTTTCGCCCTGGGCCAGCAGCACGGCGGCCAGGCCATCGTACAAACCGGGCATCATCGGGAAACGCTGCAGGCCCTGCTCAAGCACCTCACGCGCCCGCGGCAACTGGCCGCGAGCCTGCAGCAGGTTGCCCAGGGCCATGCACGCCCAGGGCGTGGCGCGGTCGGCGAGGATGCCGCTGAGCAACGCCTCCAGCTCATCCTGGCGGCCCAGCTCGCGCAGGGCACCGGCACGATAGCGCTGGCACAACGGTGCATAGCGCTTGTCCTGCTGACTGAGGGTGACGCTGGCGGCCAGCACCGCCGCCGGGTCGGATTTATCCAGGGCCTGCAGGATCGGCTTGAGGGCGTCCTTGCGCTCCACCAGTTTGTCCAGGCGCTGGATCAGGCTGGCGCGGTTGAACGGCTTGGTCAGGTAAGCATCGGGCTCGTGCTCCAGGGCACTGAGGACCATGGCCTGGCTGCTCTCGGCGGTGACCATGACAAAGATGCACTGATGGCTGATCAGCTTGCCGATCAGCAACTCTTCCAGCACCTGCTGGCCATTCTTGCCGGCGCCCAGGTTGTAGTCGTGGAGGATGATGTCGTAGCGCTTGTGCCGGCACATGGCCAGGGTGTCTTCGCCACAATCGGCGGTGTCCACATCCCTGGCGCCCAGGTCACGCAACATGGCCTTGAGCGAGCTGCGAAAATCGGAGAAGTCATCGACCAGCAGAAAGCGTTTAGTGCTGTAGTCCTGCATCAAGCGCCCCCGTGGGTGATTGGCCATGCCGGGCCTGAGTGTAGTTGTCGGCGCGGCTCACTGCCTGGCGCGGCTGGGCGGCGTCAGGCTGAGCAGATTGAGCAGGAAGTTGCCGAAATACTGCAGGTCCTGCTCGATGGCCGCCCGCGCCGCCGGGCCATCGCCTGCCTGCAAGGCCTTGAGGCAGTCGCTGTGGAAATCATTGAGGCGCAGGGACAAATCGGCCTCGGTGAACAGGCGATGAAAAAACGGCCCCACCTGCAACCACAGGGACTCAATCAGGCGCAGCAACACCGGGTTGGCGCAGGCCTGGTAGAGAACCAGGTGAAACTGACTGTTGTCGGCCAGGTAGGCCTGCACATCGCGCTCACGCAAGGCCACCTCCATGCGCTCGACACAAGCCTGCAGGGTCGCCAGCTCGGCGGCGCTAATCCGCGCGGCGGCCAGCGCCACGGCCAGGCCTTCGAGGTTGATGCGCACCGGCAGCAATTGCTCGAAGCGCTCGCGGGTCATCGCCGGCACCCGCAGGGAGCGCTGCGCCTCACCCTCCAGCGCGCCCTCCGCCACCAGACGCTGCAAGGCCGCGCGCACCGGCATCGGGCTGGTGCCCCACTCGGCGGCCAGATCGCGAATCTTCAGCCGCTCGCCGGGCTGAAAGCGCCCGCTGAGCAAACCGCTGCGGATGTTTTGATAGAGCTGTTCCTGCAGGTTATCGGCCATCGTCAATCACCGTTTAAACGCTGGCGGAGCAGGAAGCTGCGCGAGGGTCAGGGAGCAGTTAGGCATGGGGTTCTCCGCAATCGGTTGGTTTGTGCAAGAGCCAGCTTGCTGGCGATGCCTTGCGTCAAGATTAATCGCCAGCAAGCTGGCTCCTACAAGGCGGGCTGGGCGCAGAGTCGTAGGTTGGGTTAGGCGCATACCCGCAAGGCGCAACGCCTCAGTTTTCGATGCGCCGTAACCCAACCGCTTGGCGGCGGCCAAACCCCTCAAGGCGCCTTATTCTCAATAAGGCAATTGCCGCCATCCACGACCAAAACTTCGCCGGTGATATAGCTGGCCTCCGGCGAGGCGAGAAACGCTACCGCCGCCGCCACTTCTTCCGGGCGACCGGCGCGGCCGAGCGGGGTGTAGGTGGCCGCGTGGCGCTCTTCTTCGGTCGAGGAGCCGGTGGCAATCCAGCCCGGCGCGACGCTGTTGACGGTGATGCCGTGCTTGCCGACTTCCAGGGCCAGGCTCATGTTCATCCCCAGCATCGCCGCCTTGGCCGCGCTGTAGGCCGACTCGCCAGGGTTGCTGCCACGGGTGCCGGTGGTCGAGCTGATATGCACGATGCGCCCGTAGCCACGGGCCTGCATCCCCGGCAACACGCTGCGGGTGAGCAGAAAGGCGCTGGTCAGGTTGCGCGCGATGGACAGGTTCCAGGTCGCCAAGTCCATGTCCGCCAGCTCGGCGAACGGCTCCGGGCTGCCGAGCATGGCCATGCCGGCGTTGTTGACCAGAATGTCGATATGGCCGAACTGGCCATGGGCCCACTCGGCCAGCGCCTTGACCTGCGCTTCGTCGGTCAGATCCGCCGCCATGGCGCGGGCGTCTATACCTTCAGCCTGCAGCTCGGCGGCACGCTGCTGGATGCGCGCGCTGCTGGCGGTGATCAGCACCCGCACGCCGACACGGCCCAAACGCCGGGCAATGGCCAGGCCGATGCCGCTGTCGCTGCCGGCGCCACTGATCAACGCCACCTGATCCTGCCAGACTGATTCGCGCATTTTCACTCACCCTGTGATCACAAATTACGGCCATATTACCTAAATAGCCGAGCAAATCCAGTTATTGACTTATCTGTGATCACAAATAAGAATGTGCAGAAATTCGAACGAGGTGTTCAAGCATGACTGCCAGTGGTATCAGCCCATCCGCCGTGGAAACCTTCACCGCCCGTGAACGGGCGCGCTTTATCGAGCGCAATCCGAAATCCGTGGCCCTGGCCGAGCGGGCGCGCCACTCGCTGTTCGGCGGCGTGCCGATGCACTGGATGGCCGACTGGTCGACCCCGAATCCATTGTTCGTCAGCCACGCCAAGGGTGCGCGCTTCTATGACGTCGACGGCCACGAATACATCGACTTCTGCCTGGGCGACACCGGCAGCATGTTCGGCCACTCGCCAGAGCCGATCGCCAAGGCCATCGCCGAACAGGGCAATAACGGCCTGACCACCATGCTCCCTGGCGAAGATGCCGTGGTGGCCGGCGAACTGCTGGCCGCACGCTTCGGTTTGCCGTTCTGGCAGGTCACCGCCACCGCCACGGATTCG
>DAITLT010000119.1:0-9184 GCA_036835505.1 Pseudomonas sp. | reverse complement strand
CGCTCATCGATACCCCGCGCCAAGCTCCAGAGGCGCTCGCCAAAACTGCCGAACTCGCGTGCCAGCGCAGGCTTGCTCCATTCGCGCAGCTGCGCGCACGTCTGAATGCCCATACGTCCCAGGCGCTGCCCCGTGACCTTGCCCACGCCATGCAGCTTGGCCACCGGCAGCGCCAGGACAAACTCATCAACCTGGGCCGGGGTAATCACAAACAGACCATTGGGTTTTTGCCAGTCGCTGGCGATCTTGGCCAAAAACTTGTTCGGCGCCACCCCGGCCGACACGGTGATACGCAGTTCGCGCGCCACCCGCCGGCGAATCGCATCGGCAATCCGTGTGGCACTGCCGGCAAAATGACTGCAGGCGGAGACATCCAGATAGGCTTCGTCCAGGGACAGCGGCTCAATCAGATCGGTGTAATCCCGAAAAATGCCGTGAATCTCCTGGGACACCGCTTTGTAGGCATCCATGCGCGGCTTGACGATCAGCAAATCCGGACACAACTGCAGCGCTTGCCGCGACGGCATGGCCGAGCGCACGCCATAGGCGCGCGCCTCGTAGTTGCAGGTGGCAATCACTCCACGCCGCTCGGCACTGCCACCGACAGCCAAGGGCTTATCTGCCAGGCGCGGGTCATCACGCATCTCGATAGCCGCGTAAAAACAGTCGCAATCGACATGGATGATCTTGCGCACGAAAAGTCCGGAAAGCCCCAGCAGGCAAGCCCTGAAGACCCCGAGTCTAGCACCCGGCCAACGCTAAGCACCTGAGCGATCAGGATTTTTTCCACGTTAAAGGTTGACAGCCTGAGATTTGACGATAGAATTGGCGCCGCGGGATGGAGCAGTCTGGTAGCTCGTCGGGCTCATAACCCGAAGGTCGTAGGTTCAAATCCTGCTCCCGCAACCAAACATCTAAAGGCCACTTGAAAAAGTGGCCTTTTTTGTTTCTGCGTTTTAAGTTTCTCGCTAACTTGTTGATCCAGAAACAAAAAGATTGACAACACAGTCCTTCGCTGTAGAATCAACGGCGCGGGATGGAGCAGTCTGGTAGCTCGTCGGGCTCATAACCCGAAGGTCGTAGGTTCAAATCCTGCTCCCGCAACCAAACATCTAAAGGCCACTTGAAAAAGTGGCCTTTTTTGTTTCCGCTGCTTGCAACACTGCCAGCACGCACGACCTCATGCACCCATCGCACCTTCAACACCCGCCCCGACACCCGCAGCCGCACTGACCCAGAACAGCATGGCCTGCAATCGACAGGTCATAATAAAGGTCAGTGGGCACCCCCGCGCCGGTACGGCGCACGCCGCAACGCCCACGCCTGAATAATGCCGAACAGTCCGACCAAGGAGCCAAAATGAGCTGGAAAAATAGCGAAAACCGCTTTGGAACCCTGTCCATTAGCCTGCACTGGCTGATGCTGATCCTGATCGCCGCGGTGTATGTCTGCATCGAACTCAAGGGCAACTTCCCCAAAGGCAGCGACATCCGCGAAGGCCTCAAGCAGTGGCATTTCATGCTCGGCATGGCCGTGTTTGCCTTGGTTTGGTTGCGCATTCTGGCGCGGGTGATTGCCCCGACGCCGAAAATCCAGCCGCCACCCGCGCCATTGCAAGACAAGCTGGCCAAGCTGGCCAAGCTGATGTACCTGGCGTTGTACCTTTTGATGATCGGCGCGCCGCTGGCCGGCTGGCTGATTCTTAGCGCGTTTGGCAAGCCGATCCCGTTCTTCGGCCTGGAGTTGCCGCCGCTGATCAGCGAAAACCCCGACCTCGGCAGCCAGATCAAGGAGCTGCATGAACTGGCCGGCACCGCCGGTTACTGGCTGATCGGCCTGCACGCGCTGGCTGCGGTTTACCATCACCATGTTGTGCGCGACAACACCCTGCGCATCATGTTGCCTGAGCGCCAATAAGCCCCACCGGCCAATCCGCCCCACCGCCATCGACCGCCCCGCCACCCTGGGGCGGTTTCCTGCCAAGTAATAGTGCCGCCTAATCCCGCCAACCAGCACAGCACTGGCCAAGGCGCTGCTCTACCGCTAGAATTGCGCACTTTTTGATCAGCGCCACCGCTGCGCCCCCGTATCCAGTCCGAGGTTAGCCATGTCCACCCCCGCCACCCCCAAAGTCGGCTTTGTCAGCCTTGGCTGCCCTAAAGCCCTGGTCGACTCCGAACGCATCCTCACCCAGTTGCGCATGGAAGGTTACGAGGTGGTGCCAAGCTACGATGATGCCGACGTGGTGGTGGTCAACACCTGCGGCTTTATCGACAGCGCCAAGGCCGAGTCCCTGGAGGCGATCGGTGAAGCCCTGGCCGAGAACGGCAAGGTCATCGTCACCGGCTGCATGGGCGTGGAAGAGTCAGCCATTCGTAACGTACACCCAAGCGTGCTGGCCGTTACCGGCCCGCAGCAGTACGAGCAGGTGTTGAATGCCGTACATGACGTGGTCGCGCCCAATAAAGAGCACAACCCACTGATCGATCTGGTGCCGCCACAGGGCGTCAAACTGACTCCGCGCCACTACGCCTACCTGAAGATTTCCGAAGGCTGCAACCACAGTTGCAGTTTCTGCATCATCCCCTCGATGCGCGGCAAGCTGGTCAGCCGCCCGGTTGGCGATGTGCTCAGCGAGGCCGAGCGCCTGGTCAAGGCCGGGGTCAAGGAGTTGCTGGTGATCAGCCAAGACACCAGCGCCTACGGTGTCGACCTCAAGTACAAGCTCGACTTCTGGAACGGCCAGCCGGTGAAGACGCGCATGCTGGAGCTGTGCGAGGCGCTCAGCAGCATGGGCGTCTGGGTGCGCCTGCACTACGTCTACCCGTACCCGAACGTCGACGACGTGGTTCCGTTGATGGCCGCCGGCAAACTGCTGCCGTATCTGGACATCCCCTTCCAACACGCCAGCCCGAAAATGCTCAAGGCGATGAAACGCCCAGCCTTCGAAGATAAGACCCTGGCGCGGATCAAACACTGGCGCGAGATCTGCCCCGAGCTGACCATCCGCTCGACCTTTATCGTCGGCTTCCCCGGCGAAACCGAGGAAGACTTCCAATACCTGCTCAACTGGCTGACCGAAGCCCAGCTCGACC
This sequence comes from Pseudomonas sp., assembly GCA_036835505.1. Lineage (GTDB taxonomy): Bacteria > Pseudomonadota > Gammaproteobacteria > Pseudomonadales > Pseudomonadaceae > Aquipseudomonas. The sequence goes on along the minus strand of DAITLT010000119.1, from coordinate 6,089 downwards.
GCGTGGGCTGCTTCCAGTATTCGCCGGTGGAAGGCGCACCGGCTAACGACCTGGACCTGGAGATCGTCCCGGACGCGGTCAAGCAGGAGCGCTGGGAGCGCTTTATGGCCCACCAACAGGCCATCAGCAGCGCTCGCCTGCAACTGAAGATCGGCCAGGAAATCGAAGTCCTGATCGACGAAGTGGATGATCAGGGCGCCGTCGGCCGCTCCCATGCCGACGCCCCGGAAATCGACGGCAGCGTGTTTATCAACAGCACCGCCATGCAGCCGGGCGACAAAATCCGCGTGCGAGTGGTGGATGCCGACGAATATGACCTCTGGGCCGAAGTGCTCTAAGCACACCGCTGCATCTGCCCAAGAAAGGCCCGCCGCCCCTGGTGACGGGCCTTTCTTGCATCTCGGCCACAGCGCGCCGCCGGCCTGACCAATCGGTTAGCATGGCGGCGTTTATTGCACGCAGGCACGCCCATGTCTTACCGCGTTACCCCGGTTGGTTTTGTCCGCTCCTGCTTTAAGGAGAAGTTCGCCATTCCGCGCCAGCCGCAGCTGGCCCCCGCCGCCCGCGGCGTACTGGAGCTGCTCGCGCCCTTCGACCAGGCCCAGGCCATCGAAGGCCTGGAGCAGGTCAGCCACGTCTGGCTGCTGTTTCTCTTTCATCAGGCCCTGGAAAGCCAACCACGCCTCAAGGTGCGCCCGCCGCGCCTGGGCGGTAACCAGTCAGTCGGCGTGTTTGCCACGCGCGCAACCCACCGACCCAATGGCATCGGCCAATCGGTGGTCAAGCTGGAGAAGGTTGAGCCTGGGCGTCTGTGGCTGTCCGGTATCGACTTGCTCGACGGCACGCCGGTGCTCGACATCAAGCCCTACGTGCCCTACGCCGATTGCGTGGCGACGGCGGTCAACCAGATTGCCGCCGCCGCACCGGCCCTGATCCCGGTCAGTTGGTGCGACGAGGCCCTCAGCGCAGCCCACGCCCACGCCCTGCGCCTGCAAGAGCCGCTGGTGGCGCTGATTGAGCAATGCCTGGCCCAGGACCCTCGCCCGGCCTACCAGCAACCGAGCCCCGAACGCCGCTACGGCACCCGCCTGTGGAACCTGGACGTGCGCTGGCATTACCCGCAACCGGGGCAGATTTGCGTGCTGGACGTGCAGCCCGCCTGAGAGCCGCATAAACAACAAACCCAGCAACGGGCGCAATGCCGTTCACTTAAGCCAAGTAAACGGCATTTTTGTAGCCCGGATGAAATCCGGGGAGGCTCGTTGACGTGCGCATTCGCCCCCGGATTTCATCCGGGCTACCGCTGGCATAAGAACCGCGTAAACAACAAACCCGCCAACGGGCGGGTTTGTTGTTTCTAGGATCGACTTACTTCTCGACGAAGGCGCGCTCGATCAGGTAGTCGCCTGGCTCGCCCATGCGCGCGGAGATCTTCAGGCCAAAGCCGTCCAGCACTTCGCTGGTCTCGTCGAGCATGCTCGGGCTGCCGCAGATCATCGCGCGGTCGTCCTGCGGGTTGATCGGCGGCAGACCGATGTCGCTGAACAGCTTGCCGCTGCGCATCAGGTCGGTCAAACGGCCCATGTTCTCGAACTCTTCACGGGTCACGGTGGGGTAGTAGATGAGCTTCTCTTTCAGGGCTTCGCCGAAGAACTCGTTCTGCGGCAGGTGCTCGGTAATGAACTCGCGGTAGGCCACTTCGTTCACATAGCGCACGCCGTGAATCAGGATGACCTTTTCGAAACGCTCATAGGTTTCCGGGTCCTGGATCACGCTCATAAAGGGTGCCAGCCCGGTGCCGGTGCTGAGCAGGTACAGGTGCTTGCCGGGATTGAGATCATCCAGCACCAGGGTGCCGGTGGGCTTCTTGCTGATGATAATCTCGTCGCCTTCCTTGAGGTGCTGCAACTGCGAGGTCAACGGGCCGTTCTGCACCTTGATGCTGAAGAACTCCAGATGCTCTTCGTAGTTCGGGCTGGCAATCGAATAGGCGCGCATCAGCGGCCGGCCATTGGGCTGCTGCAGGCCGATCATCACAAACTGGCCGTTTTCGAATCGCAGACCAGGGTCGCGGGTACACTTGAAGCTGAACAGGGTATCGTTCCAGTGATGCACACTGAGCACGCGCTCGACGTTCAAGTTACTCATACCGCTCTCCTCAATTTATTGCTGCTGCCGGTCTGGGCGCATTTGCGCGCCATTCTACGAGCGGCGACAATATCTGTTAAATGAATTATCAAGATATGGAATATCGGTTATATCGATATGCGCTTTACTCTTCGGCAACTCCAGGTCTTCGTCTGCGCCGCCCAGCAACAAAGCATCAGCCGCGCCGCGCAAGCCCTGGCCCTCTCGCAATCCGCCGCCAGCAGCTCATTGAGTGAGCTGGAGCGGCAATCCGCCTGCCAGTTGTTCGACCGCGCCGGCAAGCGCCTGACCCTCAACTCCCTGGGCCAGCAATTGCTGCCCCAGGCCGTGGCCCTGCTCGACCAGGCCAAGGCCGTGGAGGATCTGCTCAACGGCAAAAGCGGCCTCGGCTCCCTGGCCGTCGGCGCCACCCTGACCGTCGGCAACTACCTGGCCACCCTGTTGATCGGGGCTTTTATGCAGCGCCATCCGGAGTGCCGCGTCAGCCTGCATGTGCAAAATACGGCGCACATCGTACAGCAGGTGGCCCAGTCAGAAATTGATCTGGGTCTGATCGAAGGCGAGTGCCAACACCCGGATATCGAGGTGCGTTCCTGGGTCGAGGATCAGTTGGTGGTGTTTTGCGCGCCCCAGCATCCCCTGGCCAGCCACGGCCAGGCCAGCCTGGAGGCGCTCACCCGCGAGGCGTGGATTCTGCGCGAGCAAGGCTCGGGCACCCGCCTGACCTTCGATCGGGCCATGCGTCATCATGCACAACCGCTGAATATCCGCCTGGAGCTGGAACACACCGAGGCGATCAAGCGCGCCGTGGAGTCCGGCCTGGGGATCGGCTGCATCTCGCGCCTGGCGCTGCGCGACGCCTTCCGCCGCGGCAGCCTGGTGGCCCTGGAAACCCCAGAACTGGACCTGCGCCGGCAGTTCTATTTCATCTGGCACAAACAGAAGTTCCAGAGCTCGGCGATGCGCGAGTTTCTCCAGCAATGCCAGGCACTGACCGCCGGGGTGCAGCGCAGTGACGAAATCGAGCTGAGTTCGATCGTGTTCTAACCCAGCAGGATCACCGCCCAGACACTCGCGATCAGGCTCAGGGCGACAAACTGGGCGGCGCTGCCCATGTCCTTGGCGTTTTTCGACAAGGGGTGCAGATCCAGGGAAATGCGGTCGATGGCCGCCTCGATGGCCGAGTTGAGCAACTCAACGATCAGTGCCAACAGGCAGGCCGCAATCATCACCGCCCGCTCACCACGGCTGACCTCAAAGAAGAAGGCCAGCGGAATCAGCAGCACATTGAGCAATACCAACTGGCGAAAAGCCGCTTCACCCTTGAAGGCGGCGCGCAGGCCGGCCAGCGAATAGCCACCGGCATTGAGGATACGTTTCAGGCCGGTCTGGCCTTTGAATGGCGACATAAGCACTACAACCACAAGGGGAAAGGCCGGCAGGTTAGGGCCTGCCAGTTAAAAAGGCTATGTATCAATCACCTGTTGCGCACTTGATCACTACCGGTTTCGGCTTTACGCCGAGTTACTTTCTCTTTGCTTGCGCGAAAGAGAAAGTAACCAAAGAGAAAGCGCACCCGGCATCCGGGTTTCGCTGCGCGAAACTTCCCTCGCTCCGGCACTGTTCCGAGGGTCGTCACGGTGGGCCATCCCTGGCCCATCGTGACTCATTTGGCATCCCTGCCAAATGCCCCTCTACACAGCACCTCCACTCGGCCTCCTGACGGGACCTGGGAACCGAGGCGCCTGAGGGAACAGCTGTCTTGACTGCGAAGCTGTTAAGCGCGCCAGCTCACTACTGTGCCAAACACAACCATCTACGCAAAAACCAATACCGTGCAATATGCGTTATGGGCATACCTAAAACGTCAAATCAACTGTCGCCGATGGATTCCAGTTGCTGCAGCAGCAAGGCCGCCTGGGTTCGTGTGCGCACCTCAAGCTTGCGGAAGATCGCCGTCACATGGGCCTTGATGGTGGCCTCGGAAACGTTTAGCTGATAGGCGATCTGCTTGTTCAGCAGGCCGTCGCAGACCATGCTTAGCACCCTGAATTGCTGCGGCGTGAGGCTGGCCAGGCCGGCGCTGGCGGCCTTGGCCTCGGCGGACAGGGCCACCGCGGCCAGGGTTTGCGCCGGCCACCAGACATCCCCGGCGAGCACCGCGCGCACGCCCTGCTGGATGCTTTCCAGCGGGCTGGATTTGGGAATAAAGCCGCTGGCGCCAAACTCGCGGGCACGCACGATCACCGCCGGCTCTTCCTGGGCCGAGACCATCACCACGGGGATTTGCGGATACTGCCCACGCAGCAGCACCAGCCCGGAAAAGCCATAGGCGCCGGGCATATTGAGATCGAGCAAAACCAGGTCCCAGTCGGCTTTTTCCGCCAGACAGGCCTCCAGCTCGGCGATGCTGGCCGCCTCGACCAGGCGCACGTCCGGCCCCAGACCCAGGCTCAGGGCCTGCTGCAGGGCGCTGCGAAACAACGGGTGATCGTCGGCAATCAGAATTTCGTAAGCGGCCATGGACATTCCTGTTTTTGTTGTGGGCCGGGAAGCGGCGCCCAGCATGCCCAGCGATCCAAGGGTGGTCAAGCGCCGCGCTTTGCGGCACAGTCTGGCGCTTTGCCTGACGAGTTCAATTATGCAAAACCAAGCCCTGCGTGCCGACCTGTTGATGCTGCTCACCGCACTCATCTGGGGCTCGGCGTTTGTTGCCCAACGCCTGGGCATGGAGCATGTCGGCCCCTTCCTTTATACCGGCCTGCGCTTCGCCCTGGCCGCCCTGGTGCTGGTGCCGCTGCTGACTTACAGCGCCGCCAAACAGCGTATTCCGGGCGAGCCCTGGAGCACCCGCGGGCTGCTCTTCGGCGGTGCCATGATGGGCCTGGTGCTGGCGCTGGGGATCAATTTGCAACAGGTCGGCCTGCTGTTTACCAGTGTCACCAACTCCGGCTTCATCACCGGCCTGTACGTGATCATCGTGCCGCTGATCGGCCTGTTTATCGGCCACAAGACCGGCCTGGGTATCTGGTTGGGGGCCATTCTGGCGGTGCTCGGCATGTTTCTGCTGTGCGTCGGCGACAACTTCCAGGTGGCCTCCGGCGACTGGCTGCAACTGGCCGGCGCCTTTGTCTGGGCCGCCCATGTGCTGGTCGTCGGCCGTTTCGCCAAACGCCATGACCCGCTGCGTCTGGCCTTTCTGCAGTTCGCCATCTGCGCGCTGATCAGCCTGTTGCTGGCGCTGCTGTTCGAACCCATCAGCCTGGCCAGCATCATCGCGGCCGGCCCGGCGATCATCTACGGCGGGGCCATCGCCGGAGGCATCGGCTACACCCTGCAGGTGGTGGCGCAAAAGCATGCGATTGCCTCCCACGCAGCCATCATCTTTTCCCTGGAAGCGGTGTTTGCTGCCCTTGCCGGCAGCCTGTTCCTCGCCGAGAGCCTGGAACTACGCGGTTATCTCGGCTGCGCCCTGATGTTTGTCGGCATGCTGATCGCCCAGCTCTGGCCGCGCAAAGCGGACGCTAACCACTAACGCAGAGCGCGCAACCGCTGGTGGTCGGCATCGTCAAAATCGATCGGCCGCTGGTGTTTGGCGTTCAGGTAATGGTTGGTGAACACATCCAGGTAGGCGTCCAGGGTCTGCGCCGCGTGCGCCTCGCCAGCCAGCTCCAGGCACAGCGACGCCACCTCGGCGGTACACAGGTGATCATCCCGTTTGGAGCGGCGCAGGCGATAGCGTGACAACTGCTCGGGCTGCAGGCTGAGCACCGGCAAGTGCTCCAGATACGGGCTCTTGCGGAACATCTTGCGCGCCTCGGGCCAGGTGGCATCCAGCAGGACAAACAGCGGACGCTTGCCGGGCTCTGGCTGCACCTGATTGACCACCCGCTCGGGCGCGACAAACTCACCGGGAAACACCAGGTACGGCTGCCACTGCG